>JALYTD010000082.1 GCA_030854475.1 Actinomycetota bacterium | reverse complement strand
GTCCCGGCTCATGCCGGGACCCTGACAGGAAGCTCGACGACTAGAAGGACGAACGGTTCAGGTAGCTGTCCTGCTGAGGCACGGGGACGCCGAGGTTACGGAGCTTCAACGACGTCCGGTTCGCGTTGTAGTGAGTCATCGCAAGTCCGTTCATCGCGGTCACCTCGATGTAATCGCCGATGAAGAACCCGCCCAGGCTCGGATCGGCGTCAGGCTCGTTTGACGCCCCGGTTACCCGCTGGCGGCTGAGCACGCCGGCCGTCGCCGCGTTGAGCGCAACGAGCTCGATGTCCTGGCGGTGGTGGAAGGGGTCATAACGATTCGTGAAGTACGCCAGCACGACCCTTGTGCCCGGCGTGCTTCCCCGCTCCCTGGCGATGCTCGGGAAGTAGTTGTCCCCGCCGATCGAGCTCGTGAGCGTGGTC
This sequence comes from Actinomycetota bacterium, assembly GCA_030854475.1. Lineage (GTDB taxonomy): Bacteria > Actinomycetota > Thermoleophilia > Gaiellales > Gaiellaceae > JALYTD01. The sequence goes on along the minus strand of JALYTD010000082.1, from coordinate 47,069 downwards.
ACTGCCCCGATGGCCGTGCCCGCCACCGACGCGATAGCCGTCCGTACGGAGGGCTCTTCGCAGATGGCGTGGAACAGGAGCGGGTTGCAGACCTCGTACGTGACGTAGAGCTTCTGGACAGCGCCCACGACGCGTGTGGTGCTCTTCGGGATCGTTACGACTCGGAAGTCGTCCGCGTGGAGCACGTTGCCTAACCCGATCGCCGCGCCGGCGCAGGAGTCGGTCGTGCAGGGCAGCGTAGCGATCACCTTCGAAGGCCCGAAGACGGTGCTACCGGCTGCGGCGACCTTGGCCTTGATCGTGGTCAGGTCCTGAATTCCGCCCGCGTTGAAGTGCGCGACGAGCCAGGTCACGTAGACGCGGCCACCATCGCTGCCGCCGATCGTTACGTAGCTGAACTGCGGCACTGTGTTGCCGTCGACGAAGTCCGAGTCAGCGGCGTCGCTGATCACGATCGGAGCCGTGCATGCCGACAGCGTCGCCGTGCAACGGGCCCCGACGATCCGACCGGACAGCCCGGAGAAGTCGGTCCACGTGACCCAGACGACGTTGCCCGCAGCACCGCTTGCCCCGACGTCCATCCACTCCTTGTCCTCGAAGCGGCTGGGGTCAGTCGTCCCGAAGACGACTTTTTTGCTCGGCCAGCAGGCGTTCGGCGTGGTCCCCGTGCAGCCCGGCGCAGTCAGCGTCCCGGCGTTGCTCTTGTAGAGGACGATGCCGCTCGAATCCGTTGCGCCGGTCGGATCGGTGGCGAAGTCGATGTTGGCCATGTAGAGACCGCAAGTTCCATCGGAGCGGGCTACAGGATCGCCGCCGGAGGGTGTCGTGATCCCGCCGATCAACACGCTTGGCAGCTGGCCGTTCTTGGCCGGGCTGGCCCCGCCGTTGGTCGAGACCGTCCAGCCGCCGAAGTCGCCGGTCGGTGTGATCAAGCCCCGATAGTCGTTGTAGCCCTGGAGCACCGTTGACGGGGTGTTGGGGCACTGGGTGCCCGACTCCTCGTTCTGAGGCAGTCCGGAAAAGTCCAGGTTGAAACGGGTATCGCCCACGACGGCAAGCGGACTCACGCGAGCTCCGGGCCGAACGGAGCGAGTACCAGAGCGAGAGGCGACGGCGGCTCGATCATGGAGCGCGCTGAACTGGCGGCGCAGCCTCGCCGGCGCCTGTGACGGGTGCTCGACCCAGTGGCGGATCCGGTAGGGCTGTGACCGCAACAGGAGCGCTCGCTGGTGCGCAGCGTTTGCCTTGGCTTGGGCGCTGCTCGCCTGCGATCGCTGCGAGACGGCCGTTGACGGAATCGTCAGGAGCATCAACGCGAGACCCACAAAGATGAGGCGATGCCCTACCGGGCCACCTCTACGACGCAGTGACATGACCACTCTCCTCTCCCCCGGATCCTTTTGCTGACAAATGAACCGAACGATCAACGGTGGGCTGCACGGTGGCCGGCCGACCTCTTGATCGTTGTGCAACAAACCTATTCCTGCTCCAGGCGGCGAGTCAAGCATCAATGTGATCTCCTGGAGGTTCTGTTGGAGCTCAGATAGCGCGCGCTCCTCGCCAAGTCACCCCGGAGGAAGCCAGGCGCATCGCCGTTCGCGCCCAGCTCCTGGACGGCTCCGCGCGTGGCGTCCTCGCAACCGTGCGCCGGCTGGGCTTTCTCCAGCTCGATCCGATTGCGACCGTCGCAACGCCGCAGCACCTGGTCCTCTGGAGCCGCCTCGGCCCGTTCGACATCGCAGAGCTCGATCGCTTGCTCTGGGTAGAGCGAAAGCTCTTCGAGTGGAACGCTTTCATCTGGCCGATCGAAGTCCTACCGCTGATCCGCGCGCGCATGCGGCAGAGCCGACGCGCGACGGCGTATACGTGGGAGCGGCGGACGAGGGACTTTCTGAAGCAGAACACCGGCTTTCGCCGTTACGTGTTGCGCCAGCTGGAGCGCCACGGGCCTCTGCTCTCGCGCGAGCTCGAGGACCGGTCGGTCCAGGGCCGTGGCCAGCACCGCTGGTACGGCAACAGGTACGTCGGCCGGATGCTCGAGATGCTGCATGTTCGGGGTCACGTGGCGGTTGTCGGTCGGCGGGGTGGACAGCGCGTCTGGGACCTCGCCGAACGGTGGTATCCGGAGACCGAGGTGGTGCCTGTGCGGGAGGCGGAGCGGCTGCTCGCCGAGCGGCGCTTCCGGGCGCTCGGGGTTCGCTTCGAGCGAGGCGAGTGGCGAGCGCATCCAGACGTAGACGACGCGCCGGTTCCCGACCGAGTCACGCTCCTGTCGCCCTTCGACCGCCTGATCCACGACCGTGACCGCGCCGAGGCGCTGTTCGACTTTCGCTACCGGCTGGAGATGTACGTCCCGCCGGCGAAGCGCGAGTACGGCTACTACGTCTTGCCGATCCTGGTCGGCGACCGGCTCGTGGGCCGCGTGGAGCCGCGCCTCGATCGCAAGGCGGGAACGCTCGAGGTCCTGGGCGCGTGGGGCGACACGTCGAGGTTGGACGAAGCGCTCGACGGCCTGGCGGAGTTCCTCGGCGCCGACCGGGTCGGCCGGCGGGGCTAGGCTCTGGGTCGGTGCGCGCGCAGATCAAGGAAAAGCAGGAGGTCGCGAAGGGGACGCTGATGGTCGTCTTCGACCTGCTGGGCCGGGAGGTCGACTTCAAGGCCGGCCAGTACTTTTGGGTCACGCTCCTCGATCCGCCCTACGACGACGAGAAGGGGCCGCGCCGGCACATCTCAGTCGTCACCTCGCCGAACGACCGCGGCGTGCTCGGCCTCTGCACTCGTCTGCGCGACACGGCCTTCAAGCGCTCGCTCGCGGAGCTGCCGGTGGGGGCCGAGGTCGACGTCGAGGAGCCGAAAGGAGACTTCGTGCTCCCGGAGGACACCGACCAGCACTACGTGTTCATCGCCGGAGGCATCGGGATCACGGTCTTCCGCTGCATGCTCCGGTACATCGCGGAGAAGCAGCTGCCGTATCGGGTGACGCTCGTCTACTCGAACCGCGATCGCGAGTCGGCCGCGTTTCTCGACGAGCTGGTCGCGCTCGAACGAGACCTCTCTGGCTTCGAGCTCGTCCTGACGATGACCGACGACCCGAGCTGGGAAGGCGAGACGAGGCACATCGACGCCGACTTCCTGCGCGATCATCTCGACGAGGACCTCGAGCTGCCTACCTACTTGATCGCGGGGCCTCCTCCAATGGTCGAGGGAGTGGCCGAGAAACTGCAGGCCGCCGGCGTGCCCGAGGAACGGCTCCGGCCCGCCCGCTTCAGCGGCTACTAGGGGCGGCGGCCCGACCGATCGGCTCCAGTTCCAGTGCGTCGACGATCCGCTCGTACTGCACGCGCGCGCGCGCGCGTGGGCCTCCTTGACCAACTCGTCGGAGTCCGCCTCGAAGACGCAGAACGCCGCCTCGTTCCGCCGCGGCACTGATCTAGATCGGAAAGGGGGTCAAGGCAGGGTGTCCTGAAGAACTCCTCGCACTTTGCGACCTTCGGTTTTCCGACCCCCTTGATTAGGGGCGACGCTCCCTCTAGCTTTCCGTCTGCACCGAGTACGGGACGCGAGTAGGTCGAAGCCGACTGCAGAGGTTGTACGCGGAAGCCGCAAGGCCAAGGCGGAAAGTCAGTGCAGACGGTGGACGAAAGCGCACCCGGCTCGGTGAACCTTTTCTGTGAGTGTTTCGGTTACTTAGGCGCAAGCTGGCGCCCGGCCCGCGGCATTCAGGCAGAGCGCCGCCGCCGGGTCTCCCTGCCAGGCGGGGGCCCGGGGCCGGGCATGTACTCCACACCGGTCTCGCGGCCTCGCGGCTGCGGATAAAGGTCCATCAGCTCGCGCTGCTCGTCCGGGCCGATCTTGACCGGCAGGCGGAGCTGCTCGAGCTCCGCGGCCCCCCGACCGAGCCGGGGTCCTAGCTCATTGACTGCCTCGCTTCGGTCCCTAGGGGTCACGCCAAGCTCCTCCTAATAGACCCCACCGGAGAGGTCGCCGGGCGCGGCCTCTCCGGGTTGACGAGGGTGTTCCGGCTTGACAGCGATACGGCGCCAACGTAGGAAACGCAGGTTGAGCGCCACCGCCGAGCAAACCGAGGGAAGGAGACAGCGCGCCGTGCCGACCGACCTTGAGGCCTTCGTGGGAGCCGAGGGAAGGGAAGAGCGAATCGTCGACGTGCGTCGACGGATCGACGAGGAGGGGATTCAGTACATCTACTTCCAGTTCCCCTCGGTGACCGGCCGCATCATGGGCAAGGGCGTTCCCGCCCCGCACTGGGAGGCGATCTGCAACAAGGGTTTCCAGCTCGTCTACGGGGCGACAGCGAACCTCTTCACGGACCGGTACGGCAACTACATCGGGTACGGCCCTGAGGCCGCGGAGCTCGTCGGCGTGCCCGAGCCGGAGACGTTCATGCCCCTACCTTGGGACTCACGCCTCGCGCGCGTGTGGGTGACGTGCTTCCGCAACCGTGAGGAGCGCGAGGATCCCGGAGCGTTCCTGACCTCCGACTCCCGCGGGAACCTCAAGCGGATCCAGGCGCAGTTCGAAGAGGAGACCGGCCTGCACCTGCGCGCCGGCACCGAGCCCGAGATGATGTGGCTCCACCTCAAGGACGACGGCACGCCGGACGTCCAGGGCCTGACGAAGCCCTACTGCTACCACATCGACCAGTTCTCAGAGCTCCAGCCGATCATCCACAAGGTGGTCGAATACGGGCAGCGGATGGGGCTCGACATGATCCAGGGCGACCACGAGGACGCCCCCGGGCAGATCGAGCTCAACTTCGCCTTCGACCGCGCGGAGCAGACGGCCGACAACCTCTCCACGTTCCGCCAGGTCTGCAAGCAGGTGGGCCGTGAGCTGAACGCCTTCCCGTGCTTCATGCCGAAGCCGTTCATGGGCGTCTCTGCGAACGGCTGCCACCACAACATCTCGCTCTGGCGCGGCGAAGAGAATGTCTTTCTGCCGGACACCGACGACGCGCAAAAGCCGGCGCAGACCGGTCTCTGGGCGATCGGCGGGATCCTCGAGCACCTCGGTGCCCTGACCGCCGTGACGGCGTCGACGATCAACTCGTACCGGCGGCTGTGGGACACGGGTTTCTGGGCTCCTGTCTTCGCGGATTGGGGCTACCAGAACCGGACGACTGCGTTGCGCGTCTCGGCGCCCGGGCGCTTCGAGTACCGCTCCGTCGACTCGGCCGTGAACCCGTATCTCTCGCTGGCGGCGCTGATCGCGGCGATGCGCGACGGGATCGACCGCAAGCTCGACCCGGGCGAGCCGGAGGAGCGGAACATCTACGAGGCGATGGAGGCGGGCAAGCAGGTCAACAAGATCCCGATGACCTTCGGCGACGCACTGGACGCGCTCGAGGCGGACGAGGTCGTGAAAAGCGCGCTACCGGGCGACATGTACCGTGTCTTCATGCATTACAAGCGCGACGAGTGGGAGCGGTACTGCGCGCAGGTAAGTGACTGGGACGTCGAGGAATACCTGGACGTTCTCCCGTAACCAGCCATGTGCGGGATCGCGGGAATCCTCTACCGGAACGGCGCCGCTAACGGCGCGCAGAACATCGGTCGCGACATGACGCGGATGCTCCAGTCGATGAAGCACCGCGGTCCCGACTCGACGGGCTACGCGCTCTACGGGCAGTCGCAGCCGGCGATCCTGATGCGGTACAAGCTCGCCGACGCGAACACGCTGCGCGACTTCGAGTTCGAGGAGCGTCTCGACCGGCATCAGAACGACGTTCTGGCCCGCCTCGACTCCGCCAGCGCCAAGGTGCTCGACGTCAAGGAGGAGACGGAGTACGCCTACCGCGTCACGCTCGAGTACGACGGCGACATCAAGGAACTGGCAGACCGCGTCGAATCGGTGCCCGACGCGGAGGTGCTCTCCCTCGGCCACTCACTCGAGATCGTCAAGGACCTCGGCGACGCGGAGTCTGTGTCCGAGCAGTACCACCTCGACGACTTCAAGGGCACCCACGCGATCGGCCACGTGCGGATGGCGACCGAGTCGGACGTCGACATCTCGGGCGCGCACCCGTACTGGGCCTATCCCTTTACGGACATCGCGGTCGTCCACAACGGCCAGCTGACCAACTACTTCCAGTGGAAGCGTCGCCTGGAGCGCTCAGGACATCGCTTCCAGTCGGAGTGTGACTCGGAGATCATCGCCGTCTACCTGGCGGAGAAGATGGCCGACGGCGCCTCGCTCGAGGACGCCATGAAGGAGTCGCTCGACGAGCTGGACGGCGTCTTCACCTACATCGCGGTCACCGACGACGCGATCGGCGTGGCGAAGGACGAGATGGCGGCGAAGCCTCTCGTTCTGTACGAGTCGGACAACCTGGTCGCGCTCGCGTCCGAGGAGATCGCGATCCGCGCGATCATCGACCACGAGATCGACACTTACGATCCTTACGAAGGCGTGGTGATGGCTTGGCAGCGGTAGGGGAGAGGTCGATTACCTATGACGCGCGCGGCCTAGCCGAGCCGTTCGCCGAGGCTCCGAACATCGCCGTGGTCGAAGACGGGCGCGCCACCTTCGACGCGCGCGACCTGACGACGCGCCAGATCAATCTCGAACTGCGGCGACTGCTCTACGAGGAGGGTCTCGGGGAGGTCACCGTCCAGAACCCGGGCGCGAAGCACTCGCTCGGGGTCGGCATCCTCACGCGCTGCAAGATCACCTTCGAGGGATCGCTCGGCTACTTCGGCTGCGGCCTGATCGACGGGCCCGAGATCCACATCACCGGCCGGGTGGGCTGGTCTGCCTTCGAGAACATGATGTCGGGCGTCGTCGTCGTTGACGGCAATGCGGGGTCGTTGACCGCCGCGGCGATTCGCGGGGGCGACGTGCTCGTCAAGGGCCAGGTCGGTGCGCGTACCGGAATCGACCAGAAGGGCGGCACCGTGATCGTGATGGGCGACGCCGGCTCGATGACCGGCTTCATGATGCAGCGTGGCCGCCAGATCCTCTGCGGCGACGTCGGCCCCGGCCTCGGCGACTCGATGTACGACGGGCAGATCTACGTCGGCGGCAAGGTGAAGTCGCTCGGCATCGACTGCGTTCCGGGCGAGTGGGCCGACGCCGACACCGAGTTCATCCAGCGCAAGTTCAAGATCTACGGCCTCGGCGAGCCGCCCGAGCTCCAGAAGTTCGTCTGCGGCCAGAAGCTCTACAACTACGACAACTTGGAGCCATCAGAGAGGAAGCTCGTCCTATGACCACGAGCGATCGATACGAGGAGGTCGGCGGCAATGTCGGCAAGCAGCAGCCGGCGAGGCGCGCCGTCCTCGGGCGCAGCCCGATCTTCACGCCGGAGGTGATCAACGACATCCACATGAAGGCCGAGCTCGGGCGCTACCGGATGCGCGGCTTCTCGATGTTCAAGAAGGTTCCGCACTGGGACGACCTAATGTTCATGCCGGGGACGCTGACCCGGTTCGTGATCGAGGGCTATCGGGAGAAATGCGAGACGAAGACGGTGCTCGGCGCGCGGTTCGCGAAGAGGCCGATCGAGCTCGACATCCCGGTCTACATCACGGGCATGTCGTTCGGGGCGCTGTCTTTGGAGGCCAAGATGGCGCTGGCGAAGGGCGCGTCGATGGCCGGCACGGCCACGTGCTCGGGCGAGGGCGGGATGATTCCGCCGGAGCGCGATCTCTCGACCAAGTGGTACTACCAGTGCATCCAGAGCCGATACGGGTTCAACCCGCACCACCTGATGCTCGCCGACGCTTGCGAGTTCTTCATCGGGCAGGGCTGCAAGGTCGGTCTCGGCGGCCATCTGATGGGCCAGAAGGTGACCGAGCAGGTGGCGGAGATGCGTTCGCTTCCGGCCGGGATCGACCAGCGCTCGCCGGCTCGGCATCCTGACTGGCTCGGCCCGGACGACCTGTCGCTGAAGGTGCAGGAGATCCGGGAGGCGACCGACTACCAGATCCCGATCCAGCTCAAGCTGGGCGCCGCGCGCGTGTACGACGACGTGCGCATGGCGGCGAAGTGCGGGCCGGACATCATTTACCTCGACGGAGCCGAGGGCGGGACCGGGGCGGGGCCGCATCTCGCCTCCGAGGAGACCGGGATCCCGCTGATGGCGGCGATCCCCGAGGCGCGGCGGGCCTTGGAAGACGTTGGGCTGGCGGACGAGATCGACCTCGTGGTTGCCGGAGGCATCCGCAACGGCGGCGACATCGCGAAGTGCCTCTCCCTGGGCGCGACCGCGGTGGCGATCGGGCACTCGGCGCTGATGGCGCTGAACTGCAACAAAGAGATTCCCGGCGTCACGGACTACGAGGGCACGGTTGGCGTTCCCGCCGGCGAGTGCTACCACTGCCACACGGGCCGCTGCCCGGTCGGGATCACGACGCAGGACCCGGAGCTGCGCAAGCGCTTGCGCGTCGACGAGGCCGCGGAGCGCGTCTACAACTTCCTGCACACGCTGACGCTCGAGGTACAGATGCTCGCGCGCGCGTGCGGGAAGACGAATATTCACTCGCTCGAGCCCGAGGATCTCTGCGCGCTGACGGTCGAGGCCGCGGCGATGGCGAAGGTACCGCTGGCCGGGACGCGCTACATCCCGGGCGTGACCGAGGAGCAGACGCTGGCCGAGATCAAGCAGTTGCTCGAGCGCCACCTCGAGTACCCGGTCGACTACCTCCCGACGGACGCCCCGCCCGCCCCGGTGGCGGAGTAGCGGTGGCCGACGAGCCTCAGGCGCAGCCTCCCGCGACCGCGATGGTCGAGCCGGAGAAGATCCGCTCGATCGACGCCGAGTACTTGTCCGGCCGGCGGTTCCCCTACCAGGAGGACATCTCGCTGCTGGACGACGTCGACCTGCTCACGGCGACCCCCGGCGAGGACCTCAACTGGCTCGAGGACGTCGAGCTACTGCAGGAAGAGGGCACGCCGGCCGTGTTCGACCGCTACTCGAACTCGTTCATCAAGATCTACTTCGACATCCCGCCCGGCCGCGAGAACGAGATCGCCCGCAAGGTACTGATCAAGCATCTGCAGTCGGGCAACTCGTACGGAATCCAGCTCAAAGAGCAGCACGCGAAGTTCCCCCAGCCCGAGCTCGGCCCGTGGGTCGCAGGCTCGAAGACGACGGGCGCCGACTGGAAGCCCTCGGTCCTCGAAGGCTGGGAACCGCCGGCTCACTGAGGCCGCGGCACGCTTCGTCGGTCAGGGTCTGCTACCTGCGGTGTCAGGAAGTGCGACCACCTCGAGGCCCTCCTTTCGAGCAACTGCGGCCAAGGGCGGGTCTGCGGTTGCGATCGACCGATCTTCCGTTAGGCCGTGGGCCAGGAGGAAGCAGTCAGCCATGGATAGCGCGCAAGTCTTCCGGTCGTAGTGCTTGCTGCGCAATTCCGCTGCAAGCCACGCCTCCGGCTCGTCCGAGACAGCCACAGCCAACGTGTCGCTGAGTAGAAGAGGCTCGAGCGCTGTCCGGACCTCCTCGTTCGGGAGACCCGACACGCGCTGTGAGATGTCCATCGCTTCGGCCAGGTTCACGATAACGACGCGAGTTTCACCCTTCCGGAGAATCGCTTCGACTTCCTCCGCGGCCGGCTCGTCCGCCATCAGCGCCACCAGCGCGTAGGCGTCGAGGAAGGTCACCGCCGCGCTTTGGCGGCTGCTTCGTCCTTACGCGCCTTGGCGCGGAGAGAAGCCGAGGAACCGACTTTCTTCCTCAACGCGCCTCGCGCAGCCTTGATCGGATCGTCTGGGAGTGGTCGTACTACGAGGTGATCACCCAAATCGTCCAGAGCTACCGCAGATGTCCCCCAGCGCCTCCGGACTGCGGCAGGAAGAGAGATTTGCCCGCCGTCAGTGATTTTGCGCCGATTCATGTAAACCACAGTACCACAATGTAAAAGTGTTTTCTATTATTTTTGGGGACGCGCTGTGGATCAGGCCGATGGCATGTCTCTCGTTGTCTGGACCCGTGTGGCGCGGACAAACCAGGTCGGTCGGCGACTCGGGACGATGTTGCTGATTACAGCGCCGGACGTGACGACAGGTGTTCTGTGGGTCTGCGACGGCCGCTGTCCGCCAGCGGCCTCGAAACCGTTTATTTCGGCAGGAAGACCGCGTGAATGCGCGTCTACCCGTTGGACCGGCGGATCTTCCGACGTGGTCGCCGAATAGTCGGACGATTGCGTTCGAGGCGTGCAGCCAGAAGAGAGGGTGCCATGCCCAGATTTTTAGCGTACGGCGGGACGGACGAAAGAAGCGCCGACTGACCGGCGAACACGATGTCGGTAGCGTGTTCTTCGACGCGATCTGGTGGTCGCCGGACGCTCGACGGATCTACTACACGCGAGAACGGTTAGGCGCGTAGAGCTGCCACGGAGGTCGCTTCGGAGCAGCCTTAGTCATTGTTCGGGAGGCTCATCAGGCCTAGACTGACCGCCAACCGAGTCTATGAGCCGCTTGGAGGTGCCAATGTCATCGAAGATGTGGGAGGGCGAAGAATTCTGGGGTCTCGGGTACGAATGGGATCCCGACTGGGTCTACACCGATCGCCAGAAGGAACTGCGCGAAACGCTGATCGAGCTCTGCGCGAAGGAGATGCGGGCTAACGCCAAGCGTTCCGACGACGAGTTGCTTTTCCCGCGCCGGAACCTCGAGCTCCTCGGTGAGCACGGGTTCCTCGCGCTGACCGTGCCCGAGGAATACGGCGGGCTCGGCGAAAACCACGTCGCCTACGGGATGGTCTGCGAGACGATCGCCCGCTACGGGTGCGCCTCGACCGCGATGTGTTACGTGATGCACGTCGGCGCGGTGAACACCCTGATGCTGCGGCCGACCGAGGCCCTGATCGAGAAGTACATCCGCCCGTTGAACAGCGGCAAGATCGGCACGCTCTCCTACTCCGATCCCGAGACCGGCTCGCACTTCTGGTACCCGATCTCGTCGGGCGCCGAGCGTTCGAACGGCGGCTTCAAGGTGCGCAAGAAGGCGTCGTGGACGACCTCCGGCGGGTTCGCGGACTTCTACGTCGTCCAGACGACGAGCCCGGACTTCAGCGGCTACGACGATCTCTCCGTGTTCGTGATCGACGGCGACGTCGTCGAGTCGCAGCCGTCGCTCTGGGACGCCCTTGGCCTGCGCGGCAACCAGTCCGGCCCGATCGAGGTGCCGAACGTCGAGATCCCAGAGGAGCAGCTCGTCGGCCCGGTCGGCGACGGTGCCACCTCGAACGACGAGTCCGTCGACCCGTGGTTCCTGATCGGCTCGTCCTCGACCTGGAATGGAATCGCGCTCGGCGCGATCGACATCGCCAAGCGGCACACGACGCGGAAGCGCCACGTCGACGTCGGCATGCGCGTCGCCGACTACCCGACGATCCAGGACTACGTCGGCGAGGCCGTCATGGACACGAACGCGGCCCGCTTGTTCGTTCTCTCCGTCGCCCAGGCGATGGACGGCGCGACGGACAACAACACGAAGGTGCTCGAGCCGGGTGAGCTCGCGCGCGCGAACTTCCTGCACTGGGCGTGGCAGATCAAGTTCGAGGCGGCGAAGAACGTCGCGCACGTGGTCGACAAGATGCTCCACGCGTGCGGCGGGTCGGGTTACAAGCGCGACATGGAGCTCGAGCGCTACCTGCGCGACGCCAAGGCCGGCTGGGTGATGGGCCCGACGAACGAGGTGCTGCGCCAGTTCGTCGGCAAGGCCGTCCTGCTCGGGTTCGACTCGCTCGACTACTGGAACCAGACGTACAACCGGCGCACGGTCGAGAACGAGATCAAGAAGCTCGACTCGGCCGGCAAGCGCGAGCTGGCTGAACAGCTGACCACGCAGGCCGACGAGCAAGAAGCCAAGGAGCCGGCGAAGGCCGGCTAGGAGGTAGCTTGGTCACCACTGCGCGTCCGCGGCTCCTCGTCCCGGGGCTGCTGCCGATCGACCCCACGCGGGAGACATACCGCGTGCGCCCGGGCGCGGTCACGGTCGTGGAGCTCCAGCCCGACGACCGGCTGACCGTTCGCGACGTGCTAGGCGGCCAGCGTGCCGAGGTGACGGTGATCGGTGGCGACTACGAGTCACTCGAGCTACGCGGAGACGGCCAGGCGACGGTACTGCGGTCGCTGACCGGCTCCGGCTCGGGCGAGGTGCTCGCGGCCCTTGTAGCTCGCGGCCTGGATCCGACGAGCGCGACCGCAGCGGAGCTGTTCGGGCCGGCGTCGCCGCCCCGAGCGGAAGAGACGTTTCGGGCGTCTCACCCGGTCGTCGTGGCTATCGGTGCGCCGGAGGGCGAACCGGTCGTCGACGGTGGCATTCCCGCCTCCGATCTCGTGCTGGAGATCCGCCGCGCCGCGCAGCGTGACGACAGCGAGCAGACCCTCCCCGATCCGCTTGCGGAGCCGCGCCTCGATTTCCAGGTCGACCGCGCCTCCGCGCTCGCGTACGAGGTCGAGGCCGGCGAGTACGTCCAGATCATCGACGTCAAAGGCCGGCAGTGCTCGGATTTCCTCGCGTTCCACAGCAGCAAGCTCCAGGAGGGCCTGGAGCGGGGGCTCGACTCCACCACCACCCGCTCGCTGATGGGCAACGCCTATCCGAACCCGGGGCTGTACGGGAAGTTCTTCGACCAGGACCAGGTGCCGCTGGTGGAGGTCGTGCGCGACACGGTCGGCCGCCACGACACGTTCGGGCTTGCCTGCTACGCGAAGTACTACGAGGACATGGGCTACTTCGGCCACGTCAACTGCACGGAGAACTTCAACGGCGAGCTGCTCCCGTACACGATCGAGCCACGCAAGGGCTGGCCGGCGCTCAACCTCTTCTACAACACGTCCTTCGACGCGGACAACCTGCTCGTCGCGGACGAGCCCTGGTCCCGTCCCGGGGATTACGTGCTGATGCGGGCGATGACCGATCTCGTCTGCCTCTCGAGCGCGTGCCCGGACGACATCGACCCGGCGAACGCGTGGGAGCCGACCGAGGTGCACGTGCGTGTGTATCCGGCCAAGGAGCGCTTCTCCGCCGCGATCGCGCACCGGGTCACGCCGGATGCCGAGCCGAAGCTGACGAGGGAGACGGCCTTCCACACGCGTACGTCCCAACTGACGAGCCGCTTCACCGACTACAACGGCTACTGGCTCCCGAACGCGTACGACAACCACGGCGCCGTGGACGAGTACTGGGCCTGCCGCGAGAAGGCGGCGATCATGGACCTCTCGCCGCTCCGCAAGTGGGAGATCCTCGGGCCAGACGCGGAGGAGCTGCTGCAGGCGACGATGACGCGCGACATCCGCCGGCTCGCCGACGGGCAGGTGGTCTACACGGCCGTTTGCAACGACACCGGCGGGATGATCGACGACGGCACGGTCTTCCGGATCGCGCCGACCAACTTCCGTTTCGTCGGCGGCTCCGAGTACGACGGCATCCACCTGCGCGAGGTCGCGGAGCGGATGGGACTGCGTGTCTGGATCAAGGAATCGACCGACGAGCTGCACAACGTCGCGGTGCAAGGGCCGGCCAGCCGCGACCTCTTGACGCCCCTGATCTGGACCGCGCCGACGCAGACGCCGTTCTCGGAGCTGAAGTGGTTCCGCTTCGCGGTCGCGCGGATGGGCGGGCCGCAGGGGCTGCCGCTGATCGCCTCGCGCACGGGCTACTCGGGCGAGCTCGGCTACGAGCTCTTCTGCCATCCCAAGGATGCGCCGGCGCTCTGGGACGCGGTCCTGGAGGCGGGGGAGAGCTATGGCCTGACGCCGCTGGGGCTCGAGGCGCTCGACATGCTGCGCGTCGAGGCGGGACTGATCTTCGCCGGCTACGAGTTCGACGACCAGGTCGATCCGTTCGAGGCCGGAATCGGCTTCACGGTCACGGCCGACAAGGAGGACGACTTCGTCGGCAAGGAGGCGCTCGTGGAGCGGAAGGCGCATCCGCAGCGCGTCCTGGTCGGGCTCGAGCTCGAGGGGAACGAGACCGGCGCGCACGGCGACTGCGTCCATGTGGGGCGCCACCAGGTCGGTGTCGTCACGAGCGGCGTCAAGTCGCCGGTACTGAAGAAGAACGTCGCGTTGTGCCGCATGAACGTTCGCTACTCGGACCCCGGCACCGAAGTGGAGGTCGGCAAGCTCGACGGCTGGCAGAAGCGGATCCCGGCAACGGTCGTGCGCTTCCCGTTCTACGACCCGGACAAGACTCGCCCGCGGTCGTGACACTCGCGCCGGCGGAGAGCCTCGTTGAGGCGTTCGAGCGCGATGGGTTCGTGATCGTCGAGGAAGGGCTCGTGCCGGAGCCTGCGTTGGAGCTGCTGCGCGCCCGGTTTCTGAAGCTCTTCGAGGGTGCGTACGAGACGGGGATCCGGCCGGACGAGGTGAACTGGGTGCCGGGGCGCGATCCCGAGGACCGCACGCGCCAGCTCTGCAACGGCTGGAGGGCGGACAACGTGGTCGCTGCGCAGGTGCTGTCCGAGCGAACGGGTGAGCTGGCGGCTCGGCTCGCTGGTTACTCGGGCGTTCGGCTGCTGCAGGACAACGTGCTCTGGAAGCCGCCGGGCACCAAGGCGATCGGGTTCCACCAGGACTCGTCGTACGCCGACTACCTCGTGCCGCCGGAGATGATCACGTGCTGGATCTCTCTGGACGATCTGCCGGCCGACGCGGGGCCGCTGGAATACGTGCGCGGATCGCACAAGTGGCCGCGGCAGCCGCCGGAGCGTTCGCAGTTCCACGCGCCGGAGGACTGGCTCGCCCCTGCACGCGACGCGGCGCCCGAGGGCGAGGAGCTCGACGTCGTGCCGGTAGTGGTGAAGGCCGGTGGCGGGTCGTTCCACCATGGGCTGACGTTCCACGGCTCTGCGCCGAACGAGAATGCGACAACGGCCCGGATGGCGCTCGTCTCGCACATGCTTCCGGTGCATGCGCGCTTCCACGAGACGAACGTGGACGTGACCTATTCGCGCTACCGCCGCCGGGGCGACCTGTCGCTGGACGAATCGTTCTTTCCAGTCATGTGGGACGAGTCCGGCTACCGCACGCGGTGGCTCGCCGAACTCCCGACCCTGTAAACCCGGGCCGCGTACCACGCCAACGCCGTGCCGGGCCGTTTTCTTGGGATTGAAACGGTGGCACCCGGAGGCACTTCGGCTGGAGGCGGCTACTAGGCAGTCTCGCGGAAACGGTTCGCGAGCACTTCGATCAGCGCGATCGCGGCGCGCGGTTCCTTTTCCACCGCCGCGAGGAAGTCCGCGCGCGTGATCTCGAGGCACTTCACAGGCCCTTCGGCCCTGATGTCGGCGATGCGCCCGCCGCCCGGGTCGAGGATCTCGATCTCGCCGACCAGGTCGCCCTTGCCGAGCTTGATCTCGCGGCCCGGCCGCTCCACGCGGACGGTTCCCTCGACAATCAGGGAGAGCGAATCCCCCTGCTCGCCCATCCGCATGATTACGTTGCCGTCTTCGTAAGCGCGCTCCTCGCCGGCTGCCAGGATCGCGTCCAGCAACTCCGCCGGCAGCTCTGAGAAGACCCTGGGGTCGGTGATCACGCGCTCGTAGCGCCCGCTGTGGAAGAGCAGCGGCGTGCCCTCGCCGTAGCGCACGTACTCCACCTGCCCGAGGAAGAGCGAATGGTCGCCGCCCCAGTACGATCGCACGACCCGCGCCACGAGATGCGCGAGGGCGCCCTCGACCAGCGGCGTCTCGTGCACGATTTCGAAGGTCGCTTCCGGCGCGTCCTCCTGCACCCGCCCGGCAAATCGGTCCGACAAAGCAGTCTGGCCCTCTCCGAGCACGCTCACCCCGTACCGCGCGCCCTCGTTCAGCAACGAGTTCATCTTCGCGCGCCGGTCGACCGAGATCAGGATCAGCGGCGGCTGGAGCGAGACGGACATGAACGCGTTCGCCGTCATCCCGTGCACCTGCTCGCCGACGCGCGTCGTGATCACCGTGACGCCCGTCGCGAACATCCCGAGCGTGCGGCGGAATTCGATCGAAGGGTCGGTGCCGGGCCCGCCCGCAGCCTCCATCAGCTCCGCCGCAGGCAACTCCTCTAAGAACGACGACTCGCCGATGCCCTCGGGCATGGCCGCGATCGCGACCCGCTGCATCGAGACGTCGAACTCTTCAGGCAGTCCCATGGACGAATTGTGACGGACTAAGCGATGCGCGACGACCCTGAGGCCGCCGCGCATCGCTGAATTGCCGTATCAGCCGGTAGGAGTGGCTACCGGAGGCGCCTCGACGGTTTTGCCCTCGGCCGGCATCGTCGGCGTCTCCTCACGCCAGTGCGGCATCTCGCCGTCCTGCACGACGCGGCGGAAGAGGAAGAGCAGAAGCGACCCGGCGAGGACGCAGAAGCCGATGATCTTCTCCTTGGTGCCGCCGTAGACGGCGCCGCCGCCGGCAATCTGGAACCAGCCGATTCCGACGACGCTGAACACCGCGAAGGCGGCACAGAGAACGACGGCAATCGGCACCCAGATGGAAGGCAGCTTGATCGGCCGCGGCCAGTTCGGGCGGTCTTTGCGGAGTAGGACGAACGCACCGATCGCGAAGGCGTTCGCCAGCACGTAGCCGATGTTGCTCGCGACGAGGATCCCGAACAGGTTGCCAACGAACAGAACGAAGAGGATGTTGACGCACATGTCGAGCGTCATTGCGTTCCCGGGCACTCTGAAGCGGTTCAGAATCCCAAGTTGCTTAATCGTCAAGCCGTCCCTGGAGATGCCGTAAAGGGCACGGCTGCCGTCGGCCGTCGCCGTGTTCATCGAGAGGATGAAGCTGGTGCAGATGACAATGACGAAGAAGTTCGTCGCTCCCTTGCCGACGAGCGAGTTGAGAGCGCCGACGTAGTCAAATGCTTCGACCGTCTTGGGACCTACTCCGCCCGTGAGAGCCACCGGCACGAGCGTATTGATCATGAGGATGAACGCCGCCGACGACAGCAAGGCCCTTCTCGTGTCGCGGGTAGTGTCTTTGTATTCGGGTGTGAAGGTCGCTGCGGCTTCGGGCGCCGTCGACCAGATCATGATCCAGATCCAGACTAATGCGATCTGCAAGCCCCCCCAGGCGAGGCCGGCGTCGTTGAGCTTGTAGGTGAGGTTCGACGAGTGGAAGTCACCGTTCAGGAACGGCAACAGCGTGAAGCAGAACAGCGGGACCATCAGCAGCGCGCCGGCGAGGTAGTTGAACGTCACGGCGATACGCGTGCCGAAGACGTTGAAGAGCCAGACGCAGATGATCAGGCCAATGGCGATCAGATGCTGGAGCCCGACGTGCACGCTGCCGGTGCTGAAATAGCCGTTGTCGATCTTCGCGCCGCCGAACGCGTACGTTCCATACGGTTCGTGCGGGAACCACGCGGTCTGCGCGATGTAGCCGGTGAAGAGCCCCAGGAACGACAGCACGACCGACCAGCCGATCCAGTAGCCGAACGTCGCGACCGGGCCGATGAGCGTCGTGTACTTGCGCCAGCCCTCGTTCGCGTAGATCGACACGCCGCCCGACTTGTTCGGGAACATGGCCGCGAGCTCCGAGTAGATGATGGTGACGGGGAAGACGATGGCCGCGGTGATTCCCCAGATCAGAGCCGCGCCCCAGCCGCCCAGGTCGACCACCGACCACCCGAGCGATCCCAACAGGAATCCCGGATTCGCGAGGCAGATCACGAACCCGTCGTACCACCGCAATGTCTTCAGGAGCTGCTGTTCTTCGACCGCTGCCTGAGCCACGCTCACCTCCATCTAGTGGACGCGCGGCCGCTCAGTCGGGCCGCGCGGAGACGGTAACACCTGCAAAGGACGCTTTCAATCGCCCCGCGGTCACGGCTTCGGACGCGGCCTACAATGAGCGGCGGGATGGGAAAACCGCCGATCACGATCAAGTGCGAGTGCGGGGAGACGAGGGCTGTCCCGTACGGAGAGCGTTGGGTCTGCGGGCGGTGCCGGCGCAGGTGGAACACCGGGCAGATCCCCGCTGAGGAGTACGAAGGCCTCCTGCGCCGGGTCAGGCGACGCAAGCAGGAGGCGTTGGGGATGGGGGCGGTTCTCGCGGCTGTTCTCGTCCCCCTGCTCGTCTTCGGCGGCTCCAGGTTCATCCTCTTGATCCCGATCGTCATGGCCGCTTGGCTCTTCCTCTACCTTCCGTTCTGGCGGCGCAGAGTCCATGCCGCCGCGAGAACCGCTCCGCAATGGGAGCTTCGACCGGAGTAGGGCGATGTTGACCGTACGCCGGAGCGGGCCGCGTGAGGACGTCTCCAGCGTATCGGCCCACGGCCGCCCCGTCCTGCTCGCGACGCTCGAGGTGCCGTATGACGAGGCCGCGGCCGCATTCGCCGTCGACGCCGCTGTCGAGTGCGGCGAGCGGCTGATCGTCGCCAACGTCGTCGAGATGCCACTCGGCCCGATGTGTTTGATGATGGGATACGGCGCGCTCGATCCGTCAGAAGAGGACGAGGCGAAGCTGCGGGCTCCGGCAGAGCTCGCCCGCTCCATCGGGGTCGAGGTCGAGCGCTTGCGCGTCCGCAGCCCGCATCCACTCGACGCACTCCTGGAGCTCGTCGCCGAACGGGAGCCCGGCCTGCTGGTATTTGGGCCAGACCGCACGCAGCTCAAGCCGCGTGTCTTCCGTCGAGCCGCGAAGAAGATTTGCGAGCGCGTCGCGTGCCTCGTCTGGATTGCCGACTAGCTCACGTGCGCACCTAGGGAGCGTGAGAGCGAGTGCGCCGCCTCGCGGAGGGGTTGCTTCGCTCGCTCGAGCGTCAGCCCGCGGAACCGTTCCGCCGGTCCCTGGACGCCCAGGATTGCCACCAGCTCGCCGCCGCTGCCGAACACGGGTGTCGCCATCGCCGTGAGACCGGGCTCGCGCTCCTCGACGGCCGTCGCATAGCCGCGCTTTCGCACGCGCTCGAGCTCGAGCTCGAGCTTGCGCCGGTCGACGACCGTTCCGGGTGTGAACCGCTCGAGCTTTCCGACGGGTAGCGAGCCCCCGTGAGCCAGCATGACTTTCCCGGTCGCGGTCGCGTGACCAACGCTGGGGCGCCCGAGCTCGGCGACGCTCTGCACTGATTGCCGGCTCTGGACGAAGTCGACGGTCACGGCATCCCTACTGCCTGGAACCGACAGCGTCGCCGTCTCGCCGGTGGCGTCAACGAGTGCTCGGAGGTGTGGGCGCGCAAGCGCGAGCAGATCGATCTGCCCGAGAGCCGCGTTTCCCAGCTCGACGAGCCGTGGGCCGAGGCGGTAGCGCCCGGTCTCCTCGAGATGTTCCACCAACCCGGTGGCGGCCAGTGTCGCGAGCTGCCGGGAGGCGCTGCTGGCGGTCATCCCGGTGCGCCGCGCGACCTCGTTCGTGCCGAGCTCACCCTCGGCCAGCGCGTCCAGCACGGCCACCGCGCGCTCGACGGCGGCGACGCGCCTGGAGGCTGGCTTTCCGGTTCGGGCCATGCTACGGTTCTAGCAGTTCTGCAACGCCATTGTCCAGGAGGCAATTCCCATGACACTCCCAGCTTCTGCTCGCTACGTGGTCGTCGGCGCAGGAATCCACGGCCTTTCGACCGCGCTGCACCTCGCGCGGGAGCTGAAATCGCGCGGGAACGGCGGCGGCGAGGATATCGTCGTCCTGGACAAGAGCCGCCCGGGAGCCGGCGCATCGGGGATCGCCTGTGGCGTCGTCCGCAACAACTACTTCCAGCCCGCGATGAGCGAGCTGATGCAGGCCTGTGTCGAGGTCTGGGAGTCCGACCCGGCGGCCTACGCCTACAACCCGGTCGGCTACATCGCGCTCGGGCCACAGGTCCAGGAGCTCGATCTGGTCGCCGTCCACGAGCGCCAGGAGAAGATCGGCTACCGCTCGGAACTGGTCACCGGCGAGGCCGATGTAGAGGCGCACATGCAGGCTCTCTTCCCGGACTGGCGGGCCCAGGGGGTTACCGTCTGTCTGCACGAGCACCAGGGCGGCTTCGCGTTCAACCAGGAGTCGGTGGACGGGCTGCTCGGTAAAGCCGAGGCCGAAGGCGTGCAGGTGATCACGGGTGTCGAGGTCGAGGGTTTCGCGTTCCGCGGCGACGACAGCGTCGAAGCGGTCGAGACGAAGCAGGGCCGGATCGAGGTCGGCGAGCAGGTCGTGCTTGCGCCGGGCCCCTGGGCGAAGGACTTCTGGGCCATGCTCGGCCTGCCGGACCGGATCGACGTCCACACGCCGTCCGGCGAGGTTCGAGAGCAGGTGCCGATGTGGACGTACTGGAACCTGCAGGAGGGCGAGATCACCGTCGACCCGCTCATGTTTGCGACTGCCGACGGAAGCGCTCCCCCGGTGATCCACCTCGATACCGACGCGCCCCTCTACACGGATGACGCACGCCTCGTGACCGATGAGCTCTGGGGCATCTACTACAAGCGCGACCGCCATGGCGTCCAGGGCGGGGCCTCACCGCTGACCGTCGACGGCGACGTCGAGCTCGATCCGTATCCGTCCACGACCGACATCGACCCCGGCTTTCCGGACCTGTGGTGCGCGGCGCTATCCCATGCGATGAGCCGCTTCGAAGGCTGCCGCGAGCACTACAAGGTCGCGCGCTCGGGCGGCGTCGGAGCTTTCACCGCCGACAACTTCCCGGTGTTCGACTACCTGAAGCCGAACGTGTTTGGCATCCTCGACTCGAACCACGGCTACAAGATGATCGGCGTCGGCCGCGAGGTCGCGAAAGTGGTCACCGGCGAGCACTCGAGCCTGCTTTATCCGTTCCGCTACGAGCGCTTTGAGACCGGCGATCTGCACCCGGTTTCGAATTCGCCGTACCCCTGGTCGTAGGGGCGATGGCCGAGGGACTGTCCCCAGCCACAGCGCGATCCCGCTGCTTCGGCCATGCTGGAGCGCCCGCGGATCAGGCAGCCGAGCGCGCCGGGCTGCGTTTCGAATCGGCTCAAACAGGCCAAAAAACCCCCTAATTCGAGGAATAATGCGGGGTTGCGGCTCGTTTTCAAACTTGCGGCGGTGGTAGGGGTCGTACGAATTCCGCCGCGTTACCTACGACTGAAGAAGGAAGTGAGAAGTCTGAGCACCACGATGCACGAAGAGACCCGCGCCTGGATCGAGGAGATCGAGGAGCGAGGAACAATCGACGAGGCCGAGCTAGAGGCCCGCGCGATCGAGCACGACCTCGACGACGAGGAGCTCGCCGCCCTGCGCGCAGAGCTCGAGTCCAAGGAGGTCGAGATCGTCGCGCCCGCACCTGCGGAACCGGAGCCGACCGCTCGCCGAGAGGTGACTGGAACGACTGACGCGCTGGCGCTGTTCATGAACGACGCCGGCCGTTATCGCCTGCTCACGGCGGCCGATGAGATCGCGCTCGCCAAGCGGATCGAGCGCGGCGACCGCGCGGCCAAGGAGCGGATGATCAATTCGAACCTCCGGCTGGTGATCTCGATCGCCAAGCGCTACCAGGGGCACGGC
The DNA here is from genome assembly GCA_030854475.1 of Actinomycetota bacterium. GTDB lineage: Bacteria > Actinomycetota > Thermoleophilia > Gaiellales > Gaiellaceae > JALYTD01. Next base: position 25,660 of record JALYTD010000082.1, on the reverse strand, counting down.
CTGCCTCTGCTCGACCTGATCCAGGACGGCGTGATCGGCCTCAACCGCGCAGCCGAGAAGTTCGACTGGCGGCGTGGCTACAAGTTCTCGACCTATGCCACCTGGTGGATCCGGCAGGCGTGCCAGCGTGCGATCTCGGGCCAGTCGACCACAATCCGCGTTCCTGCGCACGTGCATGAGCGGCGGATCAAGCTCTCGCGGGCTCGAAACCGGCTGGAGACGAAGCTCGGCCGCGAGCCGACCCGCAAGGAGCTGGCCAAGGAGTCGGGCCTGACGCTCGTCCACGTCGACGAGGCGCTGGACGCTGCGGAGGCACCGGTCTCGCTGAACCAGACGGTCGGTTCGGAGTCGGACAGCGAGTTCGGCGACCTGTTCAGCGACCCGACAGCTGACGATCCCGTGGAGGAGGCGGCGGACTCGCTCCGGCGCCAGGCGATCCGCGGGGCCGTGGCGAACCTGCCCGAGCGCGAGCGCCGCGTGCTCGAGCTGCGCTTCGGGTTCGACGGAGATGCAAAGTCGCTCGAGGCGATCGGCAAGGAGCTCGAGATCTCGCGCGAGCGTGTGCGGCAGCTCGAGCAGGACGCCTTCGCTCGGCTCGAGAGCGAGCTCGAAGGCGTCGTCGCCGACGAGCTGGCCGAAGCGGCCTAGGAGTCGGACACCGCGGGCGCGCCAAGAGGGCGTACCCGCGGTGTCCTTAACCTCGGAAAGAGGCTCGGTATCAAGTCTTGTCTTGGAAGCTCTGCTGGTGCGGGCGCGGGGTCGCAAGAGTCTCTAGCTAAGCCTGTTACTGGCCCTCCCGTGTGCGTCCAGCGTTTAGTTCTCGCGCAAGCTGGTGCGCGCAATGACGGTGTCAAGGCAGCGGCCCGAACCATCGTTGCTGCGTCCAGTTTTGTCGCGCAGCCGTGGATCGATTAGCGCGCAGAGCTCGACGTTACGACCATTTGTTTTTCCAGGGCCGCTGCCTGCGAGCGCGCTAAAAGCAGCCCAGTAAGTAATCCCATGCCCGCCTAAACGATCTAGTTGCCGCCAACCAGCCGCCGCAGCAAGAGCCAGGTCTCCACGACGACGACCGCGTAGAGCACGAGGTTCGCGACATGAAAAGCCAGTGCCGACTCGCCGAAGGCCCGGAAGATCCCCGCGTTCCAGAGCACCCACAACGGGCGATAGAAATGCCCAGCGTCTCCGGGCTGGCCGAGGTCGTTGTGATTGAAGGCCCAGCCCGCGCCGCTCGATTCCTCCAGCGTGTGCAGTAGGACGAAGTCGTCCGAGACGAAGCCCGAGAGTGCGGCCGGTAGGAAGGCAACGCAGCCGAGCGCGGCCAGCTCGACGGCCCGGACGCGCGACCCCCTCTGTACCAAACGAAGCACTTCCAGGGCTTGTAGGGCCCCACTGTCAGCGCACCATTAGGGCGCAGCAAAGCTCCGTTAGGAGACGGGAAACATTCCCCCGCGAATTGTTAGTTCAGCTGTGCCCGAGCGACTTGGGCTTCGAGGTGCCGAGGGTGTCGCCCTTCGAGTCGAGCGCCTCGACTGCGATCCAGCGACCCTTCGTCTTGGCCGTGATCTCGGTCTCGAAGCCGAGCTTGTCGGCCTCGCGCACGGTCTTGAGGCTCTTCCGGTTGTCGCCGGCCAGGACCCTCCATTGCGACACGTCGGTCGCACCGTTCCAGCTCGCGTAGACGGTGACCTTCCCGGCCTTTCCCCCGCGCACCGCAATCCGCGGCTTGTCGGCTGGATGCCCGTGCCATTCGTCGCGATAAGCCCGATAGGAATCGATGCTCGACGAGAAGTGGGCATCGAACACGACTTTTCCGCCCTTGCTGAACTCGGTCATGTGCGCGATCCCGCCCCAGCCGACGAATCCGTTTCCGTTCGGGAGCACCTGGAAGTTGCCCTGGTGCGGCGCGAGGATCTTGTCGGGGTGAGAGTACGAGCGCAGCAGCGTCACCGTCTTCGCGTCATGGTCGACCTTGAACGTGAGCGCCCGTGATTCCGGGCCGACCGGGGGCATCGACTCGTTGTCGAACAGCGTCAGCGTCCCGTCAGGATGGAACTGCGCGTCGTGCTGCCACGCGAAGTGCGTCCCCGTGCCCATCTTGAAGTCGCTCTTCTTGCCGCCGAGCCGCCAGAGGATCTTCCCCGTCTTGTGGCCGATCAAGTAGACCGCCCGCGTGTTTCTCGCCGACACGAGGTAGTTGCCGTCTGGATCGAGGAAGACGGAGTTCGGGTGGAAGTAGTCGTACGGGGCGTAGAAGCTCTTGCCGCCCTTCTTCACCTTGCGCAGCGGCGTGTACGACTCGTTGAACGGCACCTCCGGGAGGGAGTGCCACTCGAACAGGACCTTGCCCGTGGCGACGTCGACCTCCTGGATGATCCCGTCCTGGGCGAACCCCTGCTTCGGGCCGCCAAGCTTCGACAGGTCGGCTGGAACCTTGTGATAGATGGTCAGGAGCGCCGTGTTGCGCGGCGTGAGCCGGAACTCGTGCAGGTCGCTGTCGAGGCCGTTGCCGGCATGGACGGTGGCGATCTTGCGATACGAGTCGTCGTAGATCACGCCGAAGCCCTGGCCGATGCCGAAGTCGGATTTGCCTTCCCACCAGGTCAGCACGGGCTTCCCCTGGTACCTCTGCGCCCGGAAGTCCGTCGCCTCGCGGGGCTCGACCTGCTTGAACCAGATCACGTTGCCCTCGTTGTCCACGATCAGCGGGCCGCGCTGCTTCACCTTCTTCTTCGGGCCAAAGAAGATGTAGCCGGGCGCCGCGTTGCTCTTGGCGGGCGTGTCGATCTCGACGGCCGGCGGCTTGAGGTCGGGCCGCGAGTGGAACTGCCGGAAGACACGTTTGGGCGACGGCTCGGGCTTGCCGCCCTTCCCGCCACAGCCGAGCGCCAGAGCAGCCGTGCAGGCGAGCACGGCAGCCAGAAACCAGAGGAGAGTTCGGCGCCTCACGCGGGCGAGAGAGTACGGCATTTGTGCGCTCCGCGCGCCGGCGTCCTGGCCGCAAACGCCGCCGCGTCGCGGCGGCGTTGGGTTGAAATTGGCGCTCTTAGCGGGTTTTTCGTGGCACAGTCTCCGGCTCGTGTGACGTGCTGCAGACTGGCAAGCTTGCGTAGGAATCGGCGCAGCTTCGCTGCGTGTAGTCGCCAGGTTCCCGCCGGAAATCGGTGCGACGCGGCCGCGATTGACCCCGCTACGGTGGCGGGTCACAAGCGTTTCCCGACGCTTACAGGGAGCCGGAGCCGCCTAGTTGCTCCGGCTCCCGACACTGCTAGGCGAGTGCGCACCCTACGGGCGTTATTTGGCCCGGCCGCACCGGCAAAGCCGGCACGGCCTCCAGTCGGCATCGCAAGCGACGCCTCTGGCTCCGGCTCCCGACATTAGTTACGCGGCCTGGGTGGGCGCTGGGCGCGCCGCCGCTGGCGCGCTTCGCTCCGGATCTGTTTGCCGAACTCCGCCTGCGCCCGCTGGTCCATGCGTCGCTCGAGCCGCGCCAGCTCACGCTGGAGCTTCTGGTGGCTTTCCCAGCGGTCTCGTGGCAGGGCGCCCGTGGCCAGGGCTTCCCGGATCGCGCATCCGGGCTCTGTCTTGTGCTCGCAGTCGTTGAACCGGCATCCCTCGGCGATTGCGGCCACGTCTTCGAAGGTGGCGTCCAGGCCGTCGGACACGTCCCAGAGCTGGAGCTCGCGCAGCCCAGGCGTGTCGAGCACCAGCCCGCCGCCGGGGAGCGGGACGAGCTCGCGGTGGCTGGTCGTGTGCCGCCCGCGCCCGTCGGCGCGGATCTCCTGGGTCGCCAGCACCTCACGGCCGGCGAGCCGGTTCACGAGGGTCGACTTGCCGACACCCGACGAGCCCAGTAGCGCCACCGTTTGGTTCGGCGCCAGGTAGGGCCGCAATCCGTCGACGCCGTCGCCCGTCACGGCGCTGACGGCGTGGACCGGAACGCCCAAGGCGATCGCCTCCACGTCGGCGACCGCCTCGTCGACCCAGTCGCACAGATCGCTCTTCGTCAGCACGACGACCGGCCGCGCACCGCTTTCCCACGCAGTCGCCAGGTAGCGCTCCAGCCGGCGCACCTTGAAGTCGCGTTCTGTGAGCGCGGTCGTGACGAACACCGCGTCGGCGTTGACGGCGAGCACCTGCTCGGCGGTCGCCCCCAGAGTTTCCTTGCGGGAGAACACGGTCCGTCGCGGGAGGATCGCCACGATCGTCGATGGAGGCTTCAGGGCGACCCAGTCGCCCACGGCAGGCAGCTCGCCCTCGTGGCGTAGCCGTCCTGCGAGCTCCGCACGCAGCTCGCCGTCCTCGGTATAGAGGACGTACTGGCTGCGATGCTCGACGGCAACTCGCGCGCGGACGAGGCCCTGCTCTAGGTACTGCTCGAATTCAGCGTCGCGCTCCGGCGTCCAGCCGAGGCGCTCGAGATCGAACTCGGTCAAACGGAGCTCCTTTCGAGAGATGGCTGCGCGAGCCCGTCTGGGCCCGCTCTGCTCTCGGTCGCTCCGCGTCTTTCCTTAAAGAGTCACGCAGCGACCGGAGTGGAACAACAGCTCTGTCTTCATGAGACGCACCTCCTTGGTCGCTTGCGCTGCTTACTCAGGGTAGGTGACGCGGCGGCGGGCGGTCAAGCTGGGGGCCGGAGCACGGCGAACGGATCCGTGATCTCCAGCTTGCGCGAGCGAAAGCGGAAGACCGTCGCGGGCCTCCCTCCGCTGCGGCCGGGGTCACGTCTCTCGCCCGTCGGCTCGAGCGCCCCGCGGCGCAGCAGGACGCGCTGAAGATTCGTGGCCGAGACGTCGTGGCCGAGCGCCGCCGCGTAGATCGTCCGCAGCTCGGAGAGCGTCACGGTGGGGGGAGCGAGCGCGAACCCGATGTTCGTATACGAGAGCTTCGCGCGCAGCCGATCGCGTCCCGCCAGCGTGATCGCGCGATGATCGAACGCGAGCTTCGGTAGTCGCGCCACCGGATGCCATGCAGTGTCCTCGGGCAGCTCAGGATCGACGTCGGTCGGCACGAGACCGAGATAGGCGGTGGTCACCTGCCACGGCTCGCGGGCCGGATCGCTCGTCGTTGCTAGCTGCTCGAGGTGGGCGACCTCTCGCACATCGACCTTGGTCGCGAGGTGTCGCCGGATCGACTGCTCGAGCGTCTCGCCCGGCTCGAGGTAGCCGCCGGGGAGCGACCACGCGCCGAAGAACGGCTCTCGGGCGCGTTGCCACAGCAGCACCTGGAGCACGCCGTCGCGAACCTGGAGCACAACGGAGAGCGTCATGTGCTCCGGCCCCGGTCGGGCGGAGGTTTCTGCCTGTGGGTCGGAAACGCTGGTAAACTGAGCCACGAGTTTTAGCCTCTCAGTCGAAAACCTTAGCGCACGAAAGGTAGAGATGGCGGTCGTCGAGACAGCGGTTCCCGCAGCGGTGGGCAGACGCGACGTCGAGGAGGTGCTCCGCGAAGGCGGCATGACGCGGTTCCACCGCAGGGCAATTTTAGTCACCGGCGTCGCGTGGACGTTCGTCGCGATGGAGATCCTCCTGATCGGGTTCGTGCAGCCGATCTTCTCCTCGCTCTGGGGCCTGAACGGCACCTGGCAAGGGCTCGTGAACAGCTCGGCTCTGGCCGGGTCGCTGGTCGGGAGCCTCATGCTCGGGCGCGCCGCGGACCGGATCGGCCGCCGCTCGATCTTTCAGTTCGCGATCCTCTGGTACGCGATCTTCACCGCGCTGACGGCGCTTTCCTGGGGCCCGTGGTCGGTAATGACCTTCCGGTTCCTCGCGGGCATCGGTCTCGGCGCGATGCTCGTGGTCGACCCGTCGATGCTCACCGAGTACCTGCCGCCGCAGCGGCGTGGCCGCTTCCTGGTGCTGCTCGATTTCTTCTGGCCGATCGGCCTCTTGCTCGCGACCGGCCTCTCTTACCTCTTCCTCGTGCAGGTGGGCGGCGCCTGGAGCTGGCGCTGGCTCTTCCTGGCAGCCTCGTTCCCGGCCTTTCTGGCTTTCCTCATCCGCCGCTCGCTGCCCGAGAGCCCGTACTTCCTCGCTCGCCAGGGTCGTACCGAGGAAGCGGCCCGGGTCCTGTCGGAGATCACGGGACGCCCCGTTCAGCCTGGCGAGTTCACCGCTCCGGTCGAGCAGCGCTCCTCCCTTCGCGAGCTGGTGGAGCCGGCCCTGCGGCGGACCTCGGCTGTGATGATCGCGGTCTGGATCGTTCTGAACATCTCCTACTACGGGCTGTTTCTCTGGCTCCCGGTCGTCCTGAACGGCGACAAGTTCTCGATCGACATCTATCTGCTGCTCACGCTGTCGGCGCTGTCGCAGTTCCCCGGGTACGCCGCTGCGGTCTGGCTGGTCGAGCGGATCGGCAGGAAGCCCACCCTGGCGCTGTTCCTGCTGCTCGGCGGAGTCAGCGCGTATGCCTTCGCGGCGGCAGACTCGCAGGGCGTCTACGTGACGGCGCTCTTCTTCGTCGGCTTCTTCAGTCTCGGCGCCTGGGGCGCGGTCTATCCGTACACATCCGAGCTGTTCCCCACGCGGCTGCGAGCTTCGGCGTTCGGGATGCTCGAGGGCGTCGGCAAGGGTGCGGCGATCGCCGGGCCCTACATCTTCGGGAACCTCAAGGACGCGACGCACGGGACGTTCTGGCCCCTGACCTTCATCGCACTGGTGATGGTCGCCGGCGGGCTGGTCGCTGCGACCTTAGGCAGGGAGACCCGCGGCCACCGGCTGCTTTAAGGCCAGCCAGGTGTCGCTGGGTGCAGGTCGAAAGCGCCCCCGTCCCGGCACTGCGGCGACATGTACTCGGGCGGCATCGCTGCGAGGACCCTGTTTGCGGCCAGGAGACCGAGTGCGCGCGCTTGCTGTGGCGACGCGCCCAGTCGCCGAGCCACGAAAGGCACTGCCTGGATGGCGTAGCACTCGGTCTGCGCTTCATTCCGGATCCCGGCGAGGTGGTACGCCTCGTGGGCGACCGTGTTCATCGACCACGCGACGTCGAACGGTCTCGTCTGACACGGCAACAGGCAGTTGTCGCCGCCGTTCGTGCTCCGTGAGTAGGCATGCAGCGTGGAGCAGACGCCGTCGGCGACCTCCGAGAAGTCGCCAGGCCTCCCGCGCGTGTCGAAACCGACGCTGCCGGATTCGCCGTGCTTGCCCGTCAGGCGGCCGAGGTTGGGACGGCAGTGGACCTGGACCGGCCGCTGGGCGAGCTCGCTCGAGATCCGGCTCAGGCGGAGATCGGTCTTGCCCACGGCTTGCGCCGGCGCATCGGAGTGTCTGGCCATGAGGAAGGCAAGCGGGATCGCTGCCAGGCCGATGGCGATGACACGCATGCAGTAGGTGTCGGCAGAACGCGGTCTGCCGCTTAACCGCGGCCGCCGGCGATGGCGGCGACGATGCGGACGGTCTGCTCTCCGCTGACGGGTTCGTCAAGCCCGCCGCTCTCCCGCATGTCCACGCCGTCGACGTAGACATTGACGAGCGATCGAAGCTCGCCGCGCTCGTCGAGCAGGAGGTCGGCGATCGGTAGAGCTCGCAAGGCGTCCCCGACGCAGTCAGCCGGAATGTCGAACTCGTTCCGGCCGCTCGCCTCCGCCGCCAGGAGCGCCGGCAGGAGCACTAGGACCATTCGCTGACCTCGACCGACAGCACCGGCGGCAGCTGTCGTGCGGCCTCGGTCCACGTCCCATCGGCGAGCACGAAGACGGAACCGCTTTGCGTGCCGAGGTACACGCCTGCCTCGTCGAACGTGAGCCCCTCGCGCATGACCGCGATCCACGCGGGCTCGGGGAGGCCGGCCGCGTGCAGCTCCCAGGACGCTCCCGCGTCCTCGGTTCGGTAGACGCCGAGGCGCCCGTCGCAGGTGACTCGGTTTTCGGCTCCTTCCTCCGGCACGACGTAGGCGACGTCTGGATCGCCAGGCTCGAGCGCGATCGGGAAGCCGAAACCGCTCGGCAATCCATTCCCGTCGAGCCGCTCCCAGCTCTCGCCGCGGTCGTCCGAGCGATAGACGCCGCAGTGGTTCTGCTGCCACAGGCGCTCCGGACGCGCGGGGTGGAGGAGCAGCTTGTGCACGCACTGGCCCACCTCCGGGTACTTGTCCGGCATGAAGTCCGCGGCGGTGCCCTTGTTGGCGGGCTGCCAGGTCTCGCCGCCGTCGTCCGTCCGGAAGACCCCGGCCGCGGAGATGCCGACATACAGCCGCTGCGGCTCGTCGGGATCGACCTGAATCGAATGGCAGCACAGCCCACCCGCGCCGGGATTCCACTGGTCGCGGGTGGGGTGTTCGAAGATGCCGTTCACGACCTGCCACGTCTCGGCTCCGCCGTCCGTCCGGAACAGCACACCCGGGGCACCGCCGAGCCAGAGGGTTCCCGGCGTTGAGTCGTGTCCGGGCTCGACGTGCCACGTGCGCTCGAGAGTCAGGTCCGAGCCTTCAGGCAGCGCGAGCCCTTCGCTGCGCTCCCACGTTTGCCCGAGGTCGTCCGAGCGGTGGACAGACGCCCCGTACACGGGGTTGTTCGTCGCCGTGTAGAGCACGCCGTCTCGCGGGTCGCGGATCGCGTGGAAGACTTCCCAGCCCGGCAGCAGTGGGCCTTCGACTTCCCACTTGCCGCGAGACTCGTCTCCGCGGAGGACGAAAAGACCCTTACGGGTTCCGGCAAAGAGCACGGGCTGCACGAGCTAATCGGAACACGCCGATAGGCCTTGGTCAAGGTAGCCTCGGGACCCACCGCGACGAAAGGACCTCGATGGCCGAAATCGGAGAGAAGCAGGCGCAGCTCCTGACGAGCAAGAATCTCGGGCACTTTGCGACGCTCCACGGGGACGGGTCCCCGCACCTGACCGTGGTCTGGGTCGACTGGGACGGCGAGAACGTGCTCGTGAACACGGCGGTGGGGCGGGCAAAGGAACGGCACCTGCGGCGCGATCCGCGCGCGGGGATCGAGGTGCTCGACCCGCAGGACCCGTACAACTACGTTTCGGTGAGTGGGCCGGTGGAGCTGGTGGAGGGCCCGGAGGCTGAGGACCACATCGACAAGCTCGCGCAGCGCTACGTCGGCGTCGACAAGTACCCAAGCCGCAGTCCCGGCGAACGGCGGGTGATCGTGAAGTTGCGACCAGAACGCGTTTACTACCCCGGCAGTGGCTAGCGGCGACACCGTTGCAGAGCGGATCGAGGCGGCCGAGGCCGACCTCGCGACGCGGGAGTCGGTGCCCGACATCCTCGGGGCGCTCTGCCGGCACCTGATCGACGTGCTGGGCGGTTCGGCATGCGCCGTCTCACGGATCGTCGGCGACATGCTCGTGCAGCTCGTCGAGCAGACGCGGCCGGACGTCAACTGGAAGCAGCTCGGCCACGGATACCTGATTGCCGACTTCCCGCTGACGCAGGAGGTCCTGGAGAGCGGCGAACCGCGGACCGTGTCGGTCGACGAGCACGACGCCGACGAGGCCGAGGTGAGGCTGCTGCGTGAGCTCAGCTTCGAGCAGCTGTTGATGTTCCCCGTGACAGTCGAAGGGCGCGGGTGGGCGCTCGTCGAGGTCTACGGTTCGGCCGAGGCCGAGTTCGGCGAGGAACACACGCGCGCTGCGATCGCGGTCGCGGCAGCAGCCGGCGCGGCGATCGAGCGGGCCGGCACGGGCTGAAGCACTCTTGATCATCTGCGACGTCGGGCCGCGAGACGGCCTCCAGAACGAGAGCGGGACTCTGCCGCCTGCGCGGCGGGCCGAGCTCGTCAACCGCCTTGCGGCGGCGGGGCTGCACCGGATCGAGGTGGTGAGCTTCGTCCGGGACGAGAGCGTTCCCCAGATGGCAGGCGCTGAAGAAGTGGTGGACGCGATCGAGAAGCGGGAGGGCACCGAATACGCAGGCCTCGTCCTCAACGAACGCGGCTGGGAACGTCTGCGCGAGACGGCGCTGGATCGAGTCAACGTCACGCTCGGGGCCACGGAGAGCTTCAACCAGCGGAACGGGAACGCTTCGCTGCCGCAGGCCACGGAGCGCGCGCAACTGATCATCGGCGCGGCAGACCGGCCGACCAGCGCGACGATCAGCGTCGCCTTCGGCTGTCCGTTCGAGGGCCCCGTCGACCCCGGCTCGGTGGTTGAGCTCGCCGGCCGCCTGGCCGCGGACGAGCTCATCCTGGCGGACACGATCGGGGTGGCGACGCCGAGGCAAGTGCGCGGGCTGGTGGAGCGAGTTCGTGCGGTCGGCAAGCCGGTCGGCTTTCACGGGCACAACACGCGTAACACCGGGTACGCGAACGCGCTGGCGGCTCTGGAGGCAGGCGCGGCCGTGCTGGACGCCTCGTGCGGCGGCCTCGGCGGCTGCCCCTACGCCCCGCGGGCCACGGGCAACATCGCGACCGAGGATCTCGTCTATTTGCTCGAGGGCGAAGGCGTGGAGACCGGCGTCGACCTGGACGAGCTGGTGCGGGTATCCGAGTGGCTCGAAGGACTCCTGGGCCGGCAGCTGGAGGGACAGGTTTACCGCGCGGGGCCGTTCCCCAGCCGGACAACGCCGGAGCGGACGAGCTCGGCGAGCTCGGCCTCGTCGTAGCCGGCCTCCGCCAAGATCTCGGCCGTGTGCTCGCCGAGTTGAGGGGGTTCGGTCCGGTGGGTCACGCGTTGCCTGTCGAGCGAGAGAGGCTGGGCGACCACGGTGAAGGCGCCGAGTTGTTGGAGGAGCCCGAGCGCACGGGTTTGCTCGTGCTCTGCGACCTCGGCGACGCTCTGGACCGGCGCTGCGGGAACGCCTGCTTGGGCGAGCTGTTCGAGCCAGGCGGAGGTCGTGTCCGTGCGTAGCCGCTCGGCGAGCAGCGGAATGAGCTCGTTCCGGTTGGCGACGCGTTCAGGGTTGGTCGCGAAGCGGGGGTCGGCGGCCAGCTCGGGAAGCTCGATCGCGTTGCAGAGCGCGCCGTAGAGCCGGTCGTTGGCCGCGGCGATCATCAGGCTTCCGTCGCTCGTCTCGAAGGCCTCGTACGGGGCGATCAGCGGGAACGCGCTGCCGTGGCGGCCCGGCAGCTCGCCGGAGGCCAGGTATCCGCCGATCTGGTACGGGACGAGGCTGACCGCTGTCTCGTACAAGGACACGTCGACGTTCCGGCCGTGGCCTGTTCGCTCACGCTCGGCCAGCCCGAGCAGGATCCCGATCGCAGCCCAGAGCGCCGTGCCCTGGTCGACGACCGAGGCGCCCACGCGTACCGGCTCACGGCCGGGCTCGCCCGTGACGCTCATGATTCCGCCGGCGGCCTGCATCAGCGGGTCGTACCCGGGTTGCTGCCGGAGCGGGCCCTCGCGGCCGAACGCGCCGATGGAGCAGTAGACGAGACGCGGATTCCGTCCCTGTAGGTCGTCGTAGCCCAGGCCATGGTGCTCTGCGCGGCCGGGCCGGAGGCTCTGGACGAACACGTCCGCGTCGTCGACGAGCCGGAGCAGCGCTTCGCGCCCTTCGGGCCGCGTGAAGTCGAGTGCGAGCGAGCGCTTGTTCGCGTTCGCGGCGAGAAAAAGGACGCTCTCGCCGTCCCAGAAGGGTGGTCCCCAGGCACGAGTGTCGTCGCCGACGTCGGGCCGCTCGACCTTGACCACGTCGACTCCGAGTGCCCCGAGCAGCTGCGTGCAGTACGGCCCCGCCAGCGAGACGGTCAGATCGATCACGCGGAGGCCCGCCAGCGGCTGCACGGCGGCATCATCGCGGGTGCAAGACTGGGGCGGTGAACCGGCTGTCGCGGGAAACCTCGCCCTATCTCCTTCAGCACGCTGACAACCCTGTTGATTGGTATCCCTGGGGTGAAGAGGCCTTGGAGCGGGCTCGCACGGAGGACAAGCCGTTGCTGCTGTCGATCGGCTACGCGGCGTGCCACTGGTGTCACGTGATGGAACACGAGTCCTTCGAGGACGAGGAGACCGCGGCGTTGATGAACGAGCGGTTCGTCAACGTCAAGGTCGACCGGGAGGAGCGGCCGGACCTCGACGCGATCTACATGGACGCGGTCGTCGCGCTGACGGGTCACGGCGGCTGGCCGATGACCGTCTTCCTCACGCCGGCCGGCGAGCCGTTCCTCGGCGGGACGTACTTCCCGCCCGAGCCGCGGCAGGGGATGCCGGCCTTCCGGCAGGTGCTGACCGCGGTTTCAGACGCGTACCGGGAACGACGCGATGACGTCGGGCGCCAGGCGCAAGCCCTCGTCGAGGCGGTTCGGCGCTCGGCGGCGCTGGCGCCGTCATCCGACCCGCTCTCGGAGTCGGTGCTCTCGGAGGCTGCCCGGGCGTTGCGGGGTCAGTTCGACGTCGAGCAGGGCGGCTTCGGGGGTGCGCCCAAGTTTCCGCCTGCCTCGACGCTGGAGTTCCTGCTGCGCATGCACCGTCGCGCCGATACGGACGCGCTGGAGATGGTCACCGGCACACTGGATGCGATGGCCGCCGGCGGGATGTACGACCTCGTCGGCGGCGGGTTCCACCGCTACTCGGTGGACGAGCGCTGGCTCGTACCGCACTTCGAGAAGATGCTCTACGACAACGCACTGCTCGTTCCGGCGTACCTCCACGGGTGGATGGCGACCGGGAACGAGCGGTACCGCGAAGTGGCGGAGGAGACCCTGGACTACATGCTCCGCGAGCTTCGCCTGGCCGAGGGTGGATTTGCCTCCGCGCAAGACGCTGACACGAACGGCGTCGAGGGGCTCACGTACACGTGGACGCCCGACCAGGATGTCCCCTCGGAGCTCCTGGAGCCCTTCGAGCACGGGCAGTACGTGATCCGCGGCGAGCTCGAGCCAGACCTGCGGCGCCGTCTGTTCGAGGTGCGTGAGCAGCGCCCGAAGCCCCTTCGCGACGACAAGGTGGTCACGGCCTGGAACGGGCTGGTGCTGGCTGCACTGGCCGAGGCAGGCCGGGTGCTGGGCCGGGACGACCTGCTGGAGGCGGCGCGCGGTGTAGCCGAGTTCCTGCTTGGCCCGCTCTCGACGGAGGACGGCCGGCTCCTGCGCACCTATCGCGCCGGTCAGGCGAAGACGCCCGCGTACCTGGAGGACTACGCCGACGTTGCTCACGGCCTCTACGAGCTTCATATCGCCGCGGGCGAGCTGCGCTGGCTCGAGGAGGCGAATCGCCTCGCGCGCCTGGCGATCGACCTCTTCGCCGACGAGGAGCGCGGCGGTTTCTTCCTCAGCCCCAAGGATGGCGAGAAGCTCGTGGCCCGCACGAAGGACCTCGACGACCATCCGACGCCGTCCGGGAACTCGATGCTCGCGTTCGTGCTGCTGCGCTTGGCCCGGGTCTACGGAGACGACGAGCTCGAGCGGCAGGCGGCCGGCGTGCTGCGGCTCGTTCGCGACGCGCTTCCCCGGGCGCCCCAGGCGTTCGGCCATGCGCTCCAGGCCCTCGACCTGTACCTGTCACCACCGCGCGAAATCGCGATCGCGGGCACACCGGATGACGAGGTCGCGCAGGCGGCGCTGGAAGATCTCGACCCGAACACCGTCGTTGCGTTCGGCCCAGCCGAAGGCATTCCCTTGCTCGAAGGCAAAGAGCGCATCGACGGCAAGCCGGCCGTCTACATCTGCGAACGCTTCGCCTGCAAGCGTCCGATCACCGAAGCCGCCGAACTACAGCCGGCGTAGAGGGCAGCAGCAAGCGGCCGTCTCGCCCGGTCACACTTTCGTTGCACCCGCGTCACAGTCCCGTGACGGTGTCAGACAACTTCACAATTGGCTCGAGCCGGGTGTCCAAGCCGGTTCCCACCCTCCGCCCCCGGGTCCGCCCCCGATGTCTGACACCCAAAGCGGCCCGGCAAGGCGTGGCGCAGACACCTCCCGCCCGGTCACGTCCGTCCCGAGCCGAGGCCCCCGGGATCAAGTCCAATGAACAAGAAAAAAGCGGCCAAGGCATCGCTTGCGATGCCGCTTAGAGGCCGTGCCGGCTTTGCCGGCGCGGCCGTCTCAAATCACGCTGAAGCTGGTACGAACATCGCTAAGTGAGAGTAGGTGGCGGGGGAGGCTGCGGCACGCTCCCCCGCCATGCGGGTGCCGAGCAGAACCGCCAACCGGGCGATCCATCCGTGAAAGTTGTACGCGGCCTCCACGTGAGACCCCGTCGGTTGTCGGTCCTGCCAGGTACCGGACCGCTTCCCCCGGCCATGAACAACTCAAACCAGAATTTCATCAGGGTAGGCGGGACCTCGAAGCCGCAGCCGGGCTTCGCCCGGCGGAGGCGCCCCGCGCCCGAGTCGCCGGCGACACGAAGAATGGGGCTCGTGGGGGAAACATGGTTTCCCCCACGCTGAAAGGGGGCGCGGGCCGCAGTACGGCTTCCTGACAGGCCGACAACCACGGAGGGGCGCCCCCTCGGTGAGCATAGAAGCCGTTTGTGAAGAAAACTGACGGTCGATTTAAGGTTGCGCCATGGTCCTCGTTTCGGTCGAGCACGTCACGCGGCGCTTCGGCGGGATCGTCGCCGTCGAGGATGTCTCACTCGCAGTCGACGCCGGTCAGATCGCAGGCCTGATCGGCCCCAACGGCGCAGGGAAGACGACGGTCTTCAACCTGATCACTCGCCTTTACCGCCCCGATGCCGGCGATGTCCTGCTCGACGGCGAGAGCCTGCTTCGCGTCCCACCGCACGGCATTGTGCGGCGCGGAATCGCCCGGACGTTCCAGAACGTGGAACTCTTCCACTCGCTGACCGTCCTCGAGAACGTGCAGGTCGGGGCCCACGCGCGGCGCGGCGAGCAGAGCGCCGAGGAGATCCTGGATTACCTCGGGCTGATGGACGATGGGCGCCGTCCAGCCGCCGGGCTCCCCTTCGGCACGCAGAAACGGGTCGAGCTCGCCCGGGCTCTGGCCTCTGGGCCGCGCGTCCTGCTGCTCGACGAGCCGGCCGGTGGCCTCAATCACGAGGAGGTGGAGGAACTCGGGTCGCTGATCCAGCGGCTGCGCGGCGCCTTCGACCTGACGATCCTGCTCGTCGAGCACCACATGAACCTCGTGATGGGGATCGCAGACCGCGTGCACGTGCTCGATTTCGGCCGCAAGATCGCCGAGGGCACTCCCGCAGAAGTGCAGACGGCCCCCGCCGTGGTCGAGGCGTACCTCGGAGTCGAGGAGCCCGAGCGTGCCCCTGCTTGAGCTGATCGACGTCGAGGCGCGGTACGGGGCTGTCAAGGCGCTGCACGGCGTGAGCCTGACCGTCGACGAGGGCGAGGTCGTGGCGGTTCTCGGCGCGAACGGCGCCGGAAAGACGACGACGCTGCGCTCGATCTCCGGCTCGGTTCGCAAGAGCGGAGGGGTCGTGTTCGCCGGCCGCAGCATCGCGCGGAGCGCGCCGGAGACGGTTGCGCGTGCCGGGATCGCGCACGTGCCTGAGGGCCGAGGAACATTCTCGGAGCTGACCGTGCTCGAGAACCTCAAGCTCGGCGCCTTCGTCCGGCGCGACCGCAAGACGATCGCCGCGGATGCCGACCGCGTCTTCAAGCACTTCCCCCTGCTGGCGGGGCGGCGCGACCAGCAGGCAGGGACGCTGAGTGGCGGGGAGCAGCAGATGCTCGCGCTCGGCCGGGCGATGATGCAGCGCCCGAAGCTTCTCCTGCTGGACGAGCCGTCCCTGGGTCTCGCGCCCAAGCTCGTGGCTGAGATCTTCGCGATCGTCCGCGACCTGAACGAAAAGGAAGGGCTGTCCGTGCTCGTCGTCGAGCAGAACGCCAACCTGGCACTGGACTCCTCGCAGCGAGCGTATGTACTCGAAGTCGGACGCGTGGGAGTTGCGGGCTCGAGCGCGGAGCTGCGCCGCAACGAATCCGTCCGCCGGTCGTACCTGGGCTACTGAGCGATGGCCGTCGCCGTCCAATGGTCCGAGGTCGCGCAGCAGATCGTCAGCGGCCTGGCTTCGGGCGGGATCTACGCGCTGCTCGCGCTCGCGATCGTCCTGATCTACCGCTCGACCGGCACGATCAACTTCGCCCAAGGGGAGATGGCGATGTTCACGACCTTCCTCGCGTGGACGCTGATCGACCACGGCGTGCCGTACTGGCCGGCCTTCGTCCTCACGGTGCTGATCGCCCTGGTGGGTGGGATCGCCCTCGAGCGAACCGTCGTGCGCCCGGTCGAGTCCTCTTCGCCCGTGACGGTCGTGATCCTGACCCTGGGCCTCTTCTTCGTGGTCAACGGTGCCGCCTTCTGGATCTGGTCTCCAGAGGTCAAGCAGCTCCCGAGCGCCTTCTCGACCCGTCCGGTCCGCGTCGCCGGCGTGGCGTTCTCGATCGAAGACCTCGGGATCATCGCCGTCGCGATCGGGATCGTCCTCGCGCTCGCGCTCTTCTTCCGCTACACGAAGCTCGGCCTGGGGATGCGGGCGGCCGCGCTGAATCCGGACTCGAGCCGCCTGTCCGGTGTTCCCGTCGGCTGGATGCTCGCCCTCGGCTGGGGCATGTCCGCGGCGCTCGGCGCGGTGGCCGGGATGATGGCCGCGCCGCCGCTGCAGAGCTTCGACCAGAACTTCATGCAGCCGATCCTGCTCTACGCCTTGGCGGGCGCGGTACTCGGGGGTCTCGACAGCCCGGCCGGTGCTGTGCTGGGCAGCCTCGTGCTCGGCGTCTTCCTGAATCTCGTGGGCGCGTACGTCGACTGGGTCGGAACAGATCTGCGGCTGCCCGTCGCCCTCGCGGTGATCCTCGGCGTGCTGTTGCTCCGGCCGGCAGGCCTGCTCGGACGGTCCGTGGTGCGGAGAGCCTGAATGCAGCGGGCGCGCGAGACCGGAATGCGCCTGTTCGTCGCGGGCGGGGCGGTGGCGCTCCTGGTTGTGCTGCCGCACTGGCTCAGCGACTTCCGCGCGTCCCAGTTCGCCCGCGCGGGCGTTTTCTTCATCGCCATCGTCGGTCTCAACCTGCTGACCGGCTACACCGGCCAGATCTCGCTCGGCCACGGTGCGCTGATGGCGATCGGCGGTTACACCACCGCGATCCTCGTCGACGATTTCGCGATCCGCGACGTCTGGACGATCCCAATTGCGGGAGCGGTGGCCGCGTGTGCGGGATTTCTGATCGGCGTGCCTGCCCTACGCCTGCGCGGCCTCTACCTCGCGCTCGTCACCTTCGGGCTTGCCGTGGCGATGCCGTCCTTGCTGAAGAAGTTCGAGCTCACGGGCGGGAGCGACGGCATCAATCTGTTCGAGACGAAACTCACGCACCTGACCGGTGCCGTGACGGGCACGGTGACCGTCTTCGGCCACACCTTCACCCAGAACGATTTCTTCTATTACCTCGCGTGGGGCATCGGGCTCGTCCTGCTGGGCGCCGCGTGGCTCCTGGTCAGCGGGCGACCCGGGCGCGCCTTCCGCGCGTTGCGCGACAGCGAGCTCGCAGCCACGTCTTCCGGCGTGAACCTCTCCGTCTACAAGACGCTCGCGTTCGCGATCAGTGGCTTCTACGCAGGCGTTGCAGGCTCGCTGTACATGATGCTCGCGAACTGGTTCGTGCTGCCCCAGACGTACCCGTTCAGCCTCTCACTGCTCCTGGTCGTCGGCGCGGTCGTCGGCGGGCTCGGCTCGCTCGGGGGACTCGCCCTCGGCGCGCTCTTCGTCGAGTTCCTCCCCACATGGGCCCAGCACGTCTCGAAGGCGCCCGGCGCGCCCACGTTCATCTTCGGGGTTGCGATCGTCCTCGTGATCGTGACTCTCCCCACCGGCGCGGGAGGGCTGCTCCGGCGGCTATTCGGCCCACTAACGACGCGCTTGTACACTCGGTCCCAATGAGGGCGATGGGGAAGCTGTACCCGCTTGGTGCGGCACTGTCCGCCCTGGCCGTGGTGTCTGCTGCGTCTGCGTCGGGCGCCACCGATCCCGGCATCACATCGAAGCAGATCGTGATCGGCGGCACGATTCCGCTCAGCGGTGCGGCCTCGCCGTTCCAGACGGTCGCGAAGGGCGCCGAGGCGTACTTCAAGTACGTCAACGCCAAGGGCGGCGTCAACAAGCGCAAGGTCAAGTACATCTACCGCGATGACGGTTACGACCCGGCGAGGACCGTCGAGGCCACGAGACAGCTGGTCCAGCAGGACAAGGTCTTCGCGATCTTCAACAGCCTCGGTACGGAGCAGAACCTCAACGTCCGCAGCTACCTGAATGCCGCGAAGGTGCCCCAGCTCTTCATCGGGAGCGGCGCCGTCACCTTCGGGCGCGACTACAAGAAGTACCCGTGGACGATGGCGTACCAGCCGAACTACGTCGCGGAGGGGCAGATCTACGGGCGGCAGATCGCCCGTGGCAAGCGCGCGAAGATCGCGATCCTGTACCAGAACGACGAGTTCGGCAAGGAGCTGATCAAGGGCCTGAAGAAAGGCCTGGGCAAGAAGGCGAGCTGGATCGTCAGGCAGCAGGGCTACGACATCTCGGACTCGAACGTGAAGTCGCAGGTGGCGAAGCTCAAGGCCTCGAAGGCGAACGTGCTACTGATCTTCGCGACACCGACCTTCACGATCAGGGCGTACTCGGAGTCGTTCCGGCTCGGCTGGAAGCCGCGGTTCTACGTTGCCGTCGTCTCCAGCGCCTCGAACATCATGCTGTGGTCGACGTACGGGAGCAGCGCGAAGCACGTCGAAGGCTCGGTCTCGATCGTCTTCATCAAGGATCCCACCGATCCGCGCTGGACCAAGTCGCCTGGGATCCGCCTGTACCGCTCGATCATGAAGAAGTACGGCAATCCAAAGGCGATCAAGGACGCCTACAACGTCTACGGCATGTCGGCGGCGTTCACGATGGTGGACGCGCTCAAGAAGGCCGGCAGAAACCCCTCGCGCAAGTCGCTCCTGAAGGCCGCCACGCACATCAACGAGCGCAACAACCCGTTCGTCCTGCCCGGCATCGTCGTGCGCACGACGCCGACGAGCCGGTTCCCGATCGGCCAGGCAAAGCTCGAGCGCTGGCACAACGGCCGGTGGGTCTACTTCGGCCCGCTCCAGACGGTCCGGTAGCCCCACCCAAGGGCGTAAGCTCATGGTTGTGGTGCGCATGGCCGCGGCCGAGGCGTCGGAGCTCGTAGAGCAGCCGTGGGAGGCGCTGGCCGACGAGGCGTGCCGGCTGCGCGAGGCGGCGCACGGCGATCTGATCACGTTCTCGCCGAAGGTCTTCATCCCGCTGACGAAGCTCTGCCGCGACGTCTGCCACTACTGCACCTTCGCGCACCCCCCGAGGCGCGGGGAACGTGCGTACATGACCGAGGACGAGGTGCTCGGCGTCGCTCGGGCCGGCGCAGCCGCCGGGTGCCACGAGGCGCTGTTCACGCTCGGCGACAAGCCGGAGCTGCGCTACCGCTCCGCGCGCGACGAGCTCGCCTCGCTCGGCTACGGGACGACGCTCGACTACCTTGCGCACTGCGCCCGGCTCGTCATGGACGAAACAGGGTTGCTGCCCCATCTAAACCCGGGCGTGCTGTCGCTCGACAACGTGCGAGCGCTCCGCGAAGTGTCGGTCTCGCAGGGCCTGATGCTCGAGACGAGCTCGGTGCGGCTGTCGGAGCGGGGCGGTCCGCACTTCGGCTCGCCTGACAAATTGCCCGCGCTTCGCCTCGCCACGATTGCGGCTGCCGGCGAAGCAGCGGTTCCCTTCACGACCGGGATCCTGATCGGGATCGGCGAGACGAGGGCGGAGCGGATCGAGGCCCTGCTCGTGATTCGCGAGCTTGGCCAACGCTACGGCCATGTTCAGGAGGTGATCATCCAGAACTTCCGCGCCAAGCCGGGCACGCGAATGGCCTCGGCGCCGGAGCCGCCGCTCGACGAGCTCCTGTGGACGTGCGCGGCAGCGCGGCTCGTGCTGGGCGCGAGCTGGCACATCCAGGCGCCCCCGAACCTCAGCTACGACGACTTCCCGCGGCTGCTTGACGCCGGCATCGACGACTGGGGCGGCGTCTCGCCCGTGACGGTCGACCACGTCAACCCGGAGGCCCCCTGGCCTGAGGTCGAGCGTCTGCGGGCGGCGACGGAGTCGTGCGGCCTGGAGCTCGCTCCTCGCCTCGCGGTGTATCCCGAGTACGTGGCGGAGCCGGAGCGCTGGTTGGACGCCGACGTCGCGCCGGCCGTCTTGCGCCGGGCCGACGGCGAGGGCCTCGCTCGCGAGGACGAATGGGCCGCCGGCGCCTCCTTATCTGTACCCGCGTCATTCAAAGGCGTACCCAGCCTCCTCCCCGCGGCGAGCGTAGTGGCGAAAACTGTGACGGCGGGTAACGGAAGTGCGCCGAAAGCGTCACGACAGGTCTCGCGGGCGCTCGCTGCGGTGGTCGCGGGCCAGGATCTAGCCGAGGACGACGTCACGGCCCTGTTCGGGGCACGCGGTCGCGATTTCCACGCGGTCACCGAGGCGGCCGACGCGCTGCGGCGCGAGGTCTGTGGCGACACGGTCACCTACGTGATCACGCGCAACGTCAACTACACCAACGTCTGCTACTTCCGCTGCGGGTTCTGTGCTTTCTCGAAAGGGAAGCTTGCGGAGAACCTCCGCGGCGCGCCGTACCTCGTCCCGCTCGACGAGATCGTCAGGCGTGCGCAAGAGGCGTGGGATCGAGGCGCCACGGAGATCTGCCTGCAGGGAGGGATCCACCCTGCCTTCACCGGCGACTTCTACGTCGACGTGTGCCGGGCGATCAAGACCGAGCTGCCGGACCTCCACATCCATGCGTTCTCCGCGCTGGAGGTCTGGCAGGGCGCGACCACGCTCGGGGTCCCGTTGCGCGACTACCTCGAACGCCTCCGCGCGGCCGGCCTCGCCTCGCTCCCCGGTACCGCCGCGGAGATCCTGGACGACGAGATCCGCGGCGTGATTTGTCCGGACAAGGTCTCGACCGAGCAGTGGCTGCACGTGCACGACACGGCGCACCGCGTCGGCTTGCGCTCCACGACCACGATCATGTTCGGCCACGTCGACGGCCCCCGGAACTGGGCCCGCCACCTGCTGCGGCTCCGCGAGCAGCAGCGGCACTCGGCAGGCTTCACCGAGTTTGTCCCTCTGCCGTTCGTGCACATGGAGGCGCCGATCTACCTGAAGGGGCATGCCCGGCGAGGCCCGACGTTCCGGGAGGCGGTGCTCATGCACGCGGTCGCCAGGCTCGCGCTCCACCCATGGATTACGAACGTCCAGGCGTCGTGGGTGAAGCTCGGGACCGAGGGCGCCCAGGCCGCGCTCGCCGCCGGCGCGAACGATCTTGGCGGGACGCTGATGAACGAGTCGATCTCGCGCGCCGCCGGAGCGGCGCACGGCCAGGAGATGCCGCCCGAGGCGATGGAGGACGCAATCCGCGCGATCGGGCGGACGCCGCGCCAGCGGACGACGCTCTACGGCGAGGCGCCCGCCGAGCGCATCGCTGCCTCGTATGGAGCCGCGCCGCTGGCCGAGCCGCTCAATCCGAGCCTCAACGACGCGCGTCTAAGGGCGCCGCGGCGGCTCGTGCGGCCGGGCCTCGCGGCCGCGCGCTGAGCTCAAGCCTTTAGGGCGCGCGGCAGTTCGAGCACGAGACGTACGAGCCTACGGCGTGAGAGCTCGAGCGCCTCGCGTACCGCCGGCCCCGCGTCATCGTGCACGCCTGTCCCGTGGCCGCAGAGCACGTGCTCGGCGTCGAAGCGACCCAGCCGGCTGGGCGGCGTGAGTCGCAGGAGCGGGTGCACGCCGATGGGCTCGCCGCCCAGCGCGTACACGTGCGGGACGGTTCCGAGCGCATCGGCGCACACGAGCACGCGACGCGCCGGCCACCAGAGGGCCACCTCTTGCCAGCGTTTCCGTCGCACGACGGGGACGATTTCGAATGGCGATTCCGGTACCCCGTCGAACGGCACCCGGTGGTGCGCGACCCCGAGCCGCTGCGCGAACTCGGCACACGACCGGTTGTGCCGGTCGAGCAGCTGAAGCACGCCTGCCGGCTCGCCGAGGCTCCGGATCCGCTCGTCGACGCCTTCGGCGTCGGTGGGTTCGACGATCCACACCCGGCCGTCCGCGACGAGGGCGTGCGAGGCGAGCTGGAGGCGCGGACGCTCAGGCGAGATCCACCCGAAGCCCCAGTCGAGCTCGTCCACGAACCGGGCTACCGTCACCGCCAGAAGACGCCGAGGTCGTCGTGTGGTTGATCCCGAGACGCCCATGGCCGCGTCAGTCGGGCCACCAACCCTGCTCGACGTTCGCGTCTCCGGGCCCGGTGTTGGGTGCGCCGATCGCGATCACCTCTGCGCCGTCGGGCCCGCCTTCGAAGGAGCGCATCGTGTCCTTGCCGACCCGGAGCGCGTCCCACTGCCTCAGGTCGAGGGTTTCGTCACCGACCTTGGCCCGTAGGCTGCCGCTGACGACGACGTAGACCTCCTCCTGCTGGTTGTGGTTGTGCCCGAACGGAATGCGGAATCCCGGCGCGAGTCGTTGATAGCTCAAGCCCGAGTGCTCGAGCTCGAGCGGCACGCGTGCCATCCGCGCCTCGAGGTTCGGGGAGAGCCCGAAGTTGGGGGCCTGGTCCTCCACTTCCTTCAAGTTCTGCACCGTGTAGTCGCTCATCACGCCTCCTGGGAATCGAAGTGGCGCCACGGTAACCCCTGTTAGAGTGGGAGTGCGATGAAAGAGCTGCTCGAGTAGCGCAGGAGACCACGCGGCGGGGGCCGCGGCAGTCTCCCACGGCCTCTCTTTCGAGAGGCTTTTTCGTTTCTGGAGGCGGAATGGACGACCGGTACGACCCACAACAAATCGAGCCGAAGTGGCAGCAGGTCTGGGAGGCCGAGCGAGCCTTCTACGTTGCGACCCCGAAGCCCGGCGACGAGCCGGAGCAGAAGTTCTACATGCTCGAGATGCTCCCCTATCCCTCGGGGACGCTGCACATGGGGCACGTCCTCAACTACACGCTCGGGGACGTGGTCACCCACTTCCGGCGCCGGAACGGCTACACGGTGATGCGCCCGATGGGCTTCGACTCCTTCGGCCTGCCGGCCGAGAACGCCGCGATTCGCGAGGGCGGACATCCGCGCGAGATCATCGAGCGCAACATCGCCCACATCCGCAAGGAGATGCGACGGCTCGGCTGGGCGATCGACTGGGACCGCGAGGCTTCCGCGCACCAGCCCGAGTACTACGGCTGGACCCAGTGGCTGTTCCTGAAGTTCTTCGAGGCCGGTCTCGCCTACCGGAAGGAGGCGCCGGTCAACTGGTGCCCGAAGGACCAGACCGTCGTCGCGAACGAGTACGTGGTCGACGGGCGCTGCGAGCGCTGCGGGACGCCGATCGTGACGAAGATGATGGAGCAGTGGTTCTTCCGCGTCACGGCGTATGCCGATGCTCTGCTCGAGGACCACAAGCTCCTGGACTGGCCCGACAAGACGATCACGATCCAGCGCAACTGGATCGGCCGCTCCGAGGCGGCCGAGGTGCTGTTCCGGGTCCGCGATCTGGACCTCGACATCCCGGTCTTCACGACCCGCGCGGACACGCTGTTCGGCGCGACGTTCTTCGTTGTCGCCCCTGAGCACCCGCTGGTGCCGAAGCTCGTAGAGGGCACGGAGCACCAGGCCGCGGTGGAGGAGTACGTCCGCAGCGCCTCGACGCGACCGGTCGCGGAGCGCGAGGCCAAGGATCGCGACGGCATCTTCACCGGCCGCTACGCGACGAACCCGGTCAACGAGGAGCAGCTGCCGATCTGGGTCGCCGACTACGTGCTCATGGATTATGGGACCGGCGCGATCATGGGCGTGCCTGCGCACGACGAGCGTGACTTCGAGTTCGCGCGCCGTTACGACTTGCCCATCCGGCAGGTGGTGGAGCCTGCTGAGGGTGAGGTCGAGGAAGGGACTCCCTTCGTCGCCCATACGGAGAACGAGCGGCTCGTCAACTCGGGCGAGTTCTCCGGTCTGCCCGCGCCCGAGGCGAAGCAGAAGATCGTCGACTGGCTGCGCGAACACGACTGCGGCGCGCCCGCGGTCAGCTACCGACTGCGCGACTGGTCGTGCTCTCGCCAGCGCTACTGGGGTTGTCCGATCCCGATCATCTACTGCGGCGAGTGCGGAGCCGTCCCGGTCCCCGAGGAGGACCTGCCGGTTCTGCTCCCCGAGGTCGAGGATTATCGCCCGAAGGGCAAGCCGCCTCTAGCGTCCAACGAGGAGTGGATGAACGTGCCGTGTCCGAGGTGCGGGAAGCCGGGGCGCCGCGAGGCGGACACGATGGACACGTTCGTCGACTCGTCCTGGTACATGTATCGCTATCCCGACCCCACGTCCGAGAAGTTCTTCATGAACGTCGAGGTCGCGAAGAAATGGCTGCCGGTCAAGCGCTACACCGGCGGCATCGAGCACGCGATCCTCCACCTGATGTATGCCCGCTTCGTCACCAAGGCGCTGCGTGACATGGGCCACCTCTGGTTCGGTGAGCCATTTCTGCACCTGCGCAACCAGGGGACGATCGTCTTCAACAACCGCAAGATGTCGAAGTCGCGCGGCAACGTCGTCGCGCCAGACGAGTACGTCGCGCGGTACGGAACCGATACGTTGCGGCTGTTCATGATGTTCATGGGCCCGTGGACCGATGGCAATGACTGGGATGCCTCCGGCATCGAAGGCACGCGCCGCTTCCTGAATCGGTTCTGGACCGTCGGTCTGACCGAACGCGCTCCGGAAGGCACCCGCGACGCGGACCTGGATCGGCTGACGCAGAAGACGATCCGGAAGGTCACGGAGGACCTCGAGGCCTACCACTTCAACACCGCGATCGCGGCGATGATGGAGCTGACCACCGCGACACTGCATGCGGCTGGTCCGAGCCGGGACGCCTCCGTGGACGCGCTCGTACTGCTGCTCGCGCCGTTCGCCCCGCACATCACCGAGGAGCTCTGGCAGCGCCGCGGCGGCACGGGATCGGTGCACCTGCAGCGCTGGCCGGCCTACGACCTCGCGGCGACCCGCGAGGCCACCGTGACGGTCGTCGTGCAGGTGGACGGCAGGGTGCGCGATCGCATCGAGCTGCCCGCGGGCACGAAGGAAGATGCGGTGCGGGCGGCGGCGCTGCGGAGCCCGAAGGTCGAGCAAGCGATGGCCGGCAAGGCCGCAGATCGCATCGTGTTCGTCCCCGATAGGCTGATCAACATCGTGACCGAGCGTTGACCCCGCCGGAGATCCGCCTCGCCGCACTCTGTGACCACGCGCTCGTCGGCCAGGACGGCAAGGTGAGCATCCTCGGCGTATTCCGGAACATCAGCGTCACCGGACTGCCGGCACAGCATCCGCGGATGTTCCTGGTCGCGATCCTCGGGCTCGACGCGGGCACCCATCAGGTCATCGTCCGGCTGCGGAAACCCGATGGTGGCCAGTCGATGCCCAATGCGCCCGAGCTGTCGGTGAACGCGATCGCCGGCCAGGACGTGAACGTCATCGTCGAGCTGAACAACCTCAGCTTCGCGACCTTTGGCACACACCGCTTCGATCTCGAGATCGACGGCGAGGCCACCGGCAGCCTGCCCGTCTCGATCGTGCAGATGACCCCGCCCCAGTCGGGGAGACGCGCGAACTAGTACCTGGCCCCGCGTCAATGGCCCGATGCGCCGATGGCGCCGCGACCGCCCGATGGCGCACCCTTCGGGCCCGTGAAGCGCTGGCTGCTGATCCTCATCTCGGCCGTCGCGTGTGCCGGCGCGGCGTACGGCATCGTGGCGCGGGCCCACGAGGAGCCGCCGG
>JALYTD010000041.1 GCA_030854475.1 Actinomycetota bacterium | reverse complement strand
GGTAGGCGCTCCTCGAAACCGTCGGCAGCGTCGGCCGGATCGGTGCCCGGCGGCAGCGTGACCACTCGCACGTCGAGGCCCTGCGCCGCCGCGATCTCCATGCCCCGCAGGGTGGCGTTCTCGCCAGCAGCGTCGGCGTCGAAGCAGAGGTACACCCGGCGAGCGAGCCTGCCGAGCTCCTTGACCTGCCGCTCGGTGAGCGCAGTGCCCATCGGGGCCACCACAGGCGCGATGCCGGCCTGGACGAGGGCCAGAACGTCTGTGTTCCCCTCGACGACGACCGCACGTTCCTCGCGCGCGATCGCGGCGCGGGCCTGGTCGAGTCCGTAGAGCAGATCGCCCTTCCGGAACAACTCGCCTTCGGGGGAGTTCACGTACTTGGCGCGCATCGGGTCGTCGTCTCTGAGCTTGCGGGCCTGGAAGCCCACCACCCGTCCGCGCGCGTCCGCGATCGGGAAGAGGAGCCGTCCGGAGAAGTAGTCGTTCCCACGCCGGTTGGCGAGGCCGGCCGCGCCGAGCTCGGCGCGCGAGAAGCCCTTCTCGGCCGCCTTGCGGGCCAGCGTCGGGGTTACGGGCGCAAGTCCGAGGCGGTACTTGCGAGCGACCTCCTCGCCGAGGCCGCGGCCCTCGAGGTATGCCCGCGCCGTTTCTCCGCCCGCGGAGTCCCAGAGGAAGCGCTCGTAGAACGAGGTCGCCTGCTCGAGCAAGGCGTACAGGCGCTCGCGGCGGCGGCGAGCCTCGTCCTGCTCCGGCGAGGCGTCCTCGTACTCGAGCGGGACGTTGAAACGCTGCGCGAGCCATTCGATCGCGCCGACGAAGTCGACCTGCTCGGTCTCCTCGACGAACGTGATCGAGTCGCCGCCCTTCTGGCAGCCGAAGCAGTAGTACGTGCCTTTCTCCGGGCTGACGGAAAAGCTCGGCGTCCGTTCCTCGTGGAAGGGGCAGAGCCCGACGTAGCGTGCGCCGGACTTGCGCAACTGCGTGCGCGTGCCGACGACGTCGACGATCGTGACGGTGTTCTTGACCGCGTCGACCGAAGCGTCCTTGATGCGCGCCACTAAACCCCGAGTCGATCTGCGTAGGCGAGCGCGAACCGATCGGTCATCCCGGCAACGTAATCGGTCGCCTCTTCCGGAGAGCGGCCTTCGGCGATCAGGTGGTCGAAGATCGCGCGGATCGACTCGCGCGCGCGACGATGCTGCGGCTCGTTGTGCTCGGCGAGGTAGACCCGGTCGAACATGAACGTCCGCAGCGCCAGCATCGCCTCCCCGATCTCCTCGCTCTGCTGGATGTCGCCTGCCTGGTCGGAGGTCTCCACGAGATCGTGCACGAGCGTGTCGATCCGCTTCGGGCCCGTCGGGCCGAGGAGCTCGATCTCGTCGCCCGGCAGATCGTTGAGCCCGATCAAGCCGCCGCGCACCGCGTCGTCGATGTCGTGGTTGATGTACGCAACGCGGTCGACGAGGCGGACGATCTTGCCCTCGAGCGTGTCCGGCTCCCCGTCCCCCGTGTGGTGCAGGATCCCGTCACGAACCTCGGCGGTGAGATTGAGGCCGCGCCCGTCCCGCTCGAGGTGGTCGACCACCCGTAGCGAGTGGCGGTTGTGCTCGAAGCTGCCGGCGAAGCGCTCGCGGAGCACCTCGTCGAGCGCGCCCTCACCAGCGTGACCGAAAGCCGGATGACCGAGGTCGTGACCGAGCCCGATCGCCTCGACCAGGTCCTCGTTCAGCCGCAGGGCGCGCGCGACACCCCGCGAGATGCCGGTCGTCTCGAGCGTGTGCGTGAGCCGCGTTCGGTAGTGGTCGCCGTCCGGGTCGATGAAGACCTGCGTCTTGTGCTTGAGCCGGCGGAAAACCTTCGTGTGGACGATCCGGTCACGATCACGCTGGAAGGGCGTGCGAAGGCGGCATTCCGCATCCGCGTGGAGCCGGCCGCGCGTCTCGTACGAGCGCACAGCGAGCGGCGAAAACCACGATTCCTCGTGCTCGCGAACGCGCGCCTGGAAGGCGTCCGCGACCTTTCCCGCAAGCTCGGGCACGAGACCGACTCTAGCCGCTGGTGCGGCCGCCGCAACCCGCCCCCGAACCCCCGCGCGGCGCCAAAAAAAACCCCATCACACGAAGCGGGCGCAGCCCCCACCCTTCAATGGGTGGGGTTTTTTACCCACCTCCCTCACGGTCGATCCTACCGCCGTCCGGTGCGCGGGACTGTGGCGGACCTGCGCCGATCGTGGAACGTTCGCCCGCGGTCAGATGATGATCGGAACGGTGCCGCCGTCCGCGCTCCACGCTGCACCGGTGACATAGCCCGCGCGTTCGGAGCAGAGGAACACGATCACCGCGGCGATCTCGTCCGGCTCCGCCAGGCGCCCGAGCGGCCTGCCCGCGCCCACGGCCTCGAGGACCTCCTCCCGTTTCTTTCCGGTCTTCTGCGCCTGCTGGTCGGCGAGCCCGCCCTCCGCGAGCCAGGCGGCGGTCGAAGTCGGACCCGGTGCGACCGCGTTACAACGGATTCCTTCGCGCGCGTAGAGGTCCGCGACCAGCCGGGAGAGCGAGAGCACCGCCGCTTTGGTGACCGAGTAGTTCGGCATGCCCGTTGAGGGCCGTTTCGCCGCCGTCGACGAGACGTTCACGATCACGCCCCCACCGCGCTCCCGCATCTCGGGCAGCACGGCGCGGATCGCCCGGACGTAGCTCATCACGTTCAGCTGCCACATCGCCTCCCACTGCACGTCCGTGAGCTCTTCGAAGCCGGCCTGGTATGCCTCACCGACGTTGTTGATCAGGCAGTCGACACTTCCCAGGGCATCTCGTGCAGCCGCGACCAGCTCCTCGGGCGCAGCGGGCTCGGCCAGATCGCAGACGACCCCTAGGGCCGCCCCGGCTTTCGCACGTGCCTCCTCGACCCGCTGCGAGTCGCGCCCGCTCACTACCACGCGTGCTCCTTCCGTAGCGAGCATCCGCGCGGTTTCGAAGCCGATCCCGCCGGTCGAGCCGGTGACGACGCAGACGCGATCCTCGAGACCCAGCTCCATGGGGCGGCTAGCGTACCGGCCGTGACGACCCTCCTCCTCGCGCGGCATGGAGAGAGCGACTGGAACCGAGTGCGCCGCTGGCAGGGGTACGCCGATCGACCCCTGACCGACAAGGGACGGGCCCAGGCCGAGGCGCTGGCCGAGCGCCTGGCCGACATTCCGCTCGACGCGGTGTACTCGAGCGATCTGGAGCGGGCCCGCGCGACAGCGGAGGCGGTCGCGAGCAGTCAGGGCCTCGAGGTGAAGACGCTCCCCGCCCTGCGGGAGGTTGATGTCGGCTCATGGTCGGGTCTCACGCGCGAGGACGCGGAGCGGCGGTTCCCCGAGGGGTTTCGCCGCTGGCGCGAGGGCGGGTCTGGGTGGGAGGACGGCGAGACGTATCCGGAGATGAGCGGCCGCGTGCTCGAAGCTGTCGAGGACATCGCGCGCAGCCACCCGGACGAGCGCGTCCTCATCGTCGCCCACGGCGGTCCGATTCGGGCCATTCATGCCGCGGCCCTCGGGCTCGACATCGAGCGCTACCGGAGAATTCGCCCCGTGGAGCCGAACGCCCGGCTCTCGGCGGTTTGCTTCGTCGACGGCAAGCTGACCGAGGTCTGCCCGGCGAGCCGCATCGACGAGCTACTCGCTCGCGACCAAATTAAGCGCCGAGCAGCGGCCGCCCAACCGCCCACCCCTGCGGGTTGAGGGCGTCACTAGACTGAGGCGCGGGTGGAGGATTACACGAACAAGTACAAGGGCGAGCAGGTCGAGATCGCGCTCTTCGGCGGCGACTACCAGGACGGAGTGCTCACCGCCTATTGCTTCGTAGAGGACGTCGCTCACATCGAGCTGAACGGACACATCCTGATTCCGCTGCAGAACATCGCCTCGCTGCACTGCTCCAGCCGCTGTGACGCACCCGAGCCGGATTGGCCGCCGCGCGGGCTGGCCGAGGACGGCGACGGCGGCGACGTCGAAGAGTCCTAGGCCATGAGCGGCCGGCTCGTGCGCGTGCGCAACGTGCTCAAAGCCTGGCTGCTGCTGCTCGGTCTCTGTGCTCTGCTCGGGCTCGGCCCGCTGCTCGCCGGAAACTACGAGCTGCTTTCGATCTTCGTCTTCGCCGCCCTCCTGGTGGCATTCGGTGGCTACTTCTACGCTGACCGCATCGCGCTCGGCATGGTCGGGGCCAAGGAGCTCGTCCCCGGCGAGGCGCCGAAGGTGCACACGAGCGTCGAGCGCCTGGCCGCGATCGCGGGAGTGCCGAAGCCGAAGCTCTACGTGCTGCGAGACGCCTATCCGCGGGCACTGACGGCGGGCCGAGGGCCTCGCGGGTCCGGCATCGCGGTCAGCCGGGGCCTCCTCTCGGTCGCGACGCCCGCCGAGCTCGAAGGGGTTCTCGCACACGAGCTCGCGCACATCCGCAACCGCGACGTGCTGATCCAGACGGCCGCGGTGGTGGTCGCCGGCACGCTGATCGAGATGAGTCGAATCGGCGGTTGGTTCCAGCGCGCGTTGCTGATCGCGCTCGGGCCGGTTGCGGCGTCGCTCGTCCACCTGCTCCTTTCGCCCAAGCGGGAGTTCGAAGCCGACCGTACCGCGGCGGAGATCTGTCATTCGCCGCATGGGCTCGCCGACGCCCTGATCCGACTCGAACAGACGGGAGAACTGATCGAGTTCCGCGCCAGCCCTGCGACCGAGCCGTTGTACACGGTCAACCCGTTCGCCGAGGAAGGGCTGGCGACGCTGTTCGACACGCACCCGCCGATCGGCGAGCGGATTCAGCGCCTGCGCAACCTGGATCCGGGCTGGCGCGAGAAGCTCCGCGCGGCTTAGACAAAGAAAAGGCCCGCGTCTCCGCGGGCCCGATGTGAAAGTAATTCGGCGGCGACCTACTCTCCCGGGAGGTTGCCCTCCGAGTACCATCGGCGCGAGCGGGCTTAACTTCTCTGTTCGGAATGGGAAGAGGTGTACCCCCGCTGCTATGACCGCCGAAATGTTGTGGCAATCCGGTGCCTGACTTCAGTCTGGCTCCGACGCACAATCTTCTTCGCAAGCAATTATCAAAAGTGCGCCGGATGCGCACCTTCAAAACTCCATAGCAGCGAACATCTTGGTGTTCAAATCAAGACCTCGGGCAATTAGTACGGGTCCGCTGAACGCATCGCTGCGCTTGCACGTCCCGCCTATCAACGTGGTGGTCTCCCACGGCCCTTACTCCCTCGAGGGGATGGGAAGCCTCATCTCGAGGTCGGCTTCCCGCTTAGATGCTTTCAGCGGTTATCCGATCCAGACGTGGCTAATCAGCAGCGCCGTTGGCACGACGACTGATACACCAGCGGTCTGTTCGCTCCGGTCCTCTCGTACTAGGAGCGACTCCTCTCAAGCTTCCAGCGCCCATGGTGGATAGGGACCGAACTGTCTC
>JALYTD010000033.1 GCA_030854475.1 Actinomycetota bacterium | reverse complement strand
CTAGGCCGATTCCAGGCGTGCCGCCTCGCGCGTGAGCACCTCGAGCAAGCCATCCACATGGTCGAGGTGGGTGCGGTAATGCAGGACTGCGAGACGGAGGGTGTACGCGCCGTCGATCTCCGTAGCGGATATCACGGCCCGCTCGTCCGCTGATACTGCTTGGAGCAGAAGCCGGTTGAAGTCATTCGCATTTCCTCTCTCCGGGAGATAGCGATACGTCACAACCGACAGGTCTGGCGATGGTCCGACGATCCAGCCGGGCGTCTCGGACAGCTGCGAGTGGAAGTACCGGGCGAGGAGCAGCTTCTCCTCGAGCGCAGCGCGGAACGGAGCCAGGCCGAAGAGCCTGAGCGGCAACCACAGACGGAGCCCGCGGAACGGTCGGCTCAGCTCCAAAGACAGATCCGCCGAGGAGAAGACACCTTCGGACTCCCGTGCGTCGTTGAGATAGAGGGCGCTATACCGGTGCGCGTCGGCGAGTTGACGCTCGTCGCGGACGATCAGGGCACCTGAGCCGAATGGCAGGAACAGGCCCTTGTGCGGATCCATGACGACCGTTCGTGACCGCTCGATCCCGGCGAGCACCTGCTGGCCATGGGCCGTCAAGATGAAGAAGCCACCGTAGGCGGCATCGACCTGCAGCCAGAGGCTGTGAGTGTCGGCGATGTCCGCGATCGCGGCGAGTGGGTCCACTGCGCCTGTGTCGGTCGTTCCGGCCGTCGCCACGACAAGCCACGGATGCAGCCCGGCAACAACGTCTGCCCTGATCATTGCGTCCAGCCTGTCGGGCCGCATCCGCATGCCGTCGTCGAGGTCGACTCGACGGACAATGCACTCGGCGAGACCGGTAATTCGCAGCGCCTTCTCGATGCAGTGATGCGTTTGACTCGTGAGGTAGACGACGATCCGAGGAACGTCGGCTGAGCGGATCCCGAAGGCCTCACGGGCGGTGACGATTCCCTCGAGATTGGCGATGCTCGCGCCGGACGTCAGGTCGCCGCCTGCAGTCGCTGGGTAGCCCACGAGCCCGCCCATCCACTCCACCAGCGACCGCTCCATCTGAGCTGCCGCGGGCGCAGCGAAACGGATGCCCACATAGCGGTTGCCGACGTCGGCGAGAAGATCGCCGAGCGCCGCCGGGAACAACCCACCGCCGGGGATGTAGGCGAGATGGCCTCCTGACGCCTGATTGATACCCGTGTTCTCGACAGCCTCGATCGTCGCGAGCGCGTCGGCAATCCCCGTGCCGGACTCCGTGATCGCAAACGCTCTCAGGCCGACCCCGGTGCCGGCCGTGTAGGCGGGGGCCTCCCCGAGGCTGGAGGCATTCTCGAGAACGTGCGCCCCGACAGCAGCCCACAGTTCGTCAAGCTGCCCCCGCCCAGGATCGAGCTCGCGCGCAGACGCCTCCAGCTCGGCGAGAGTGTCTCGAAGCGTCAGCGGGACGGGGTAGACGATCGGCCGATGCTACTCGGATCGCGATCGTAACCCGGGACGAACGACGACGACGTACCGCGGACCGCGGACACTTCCATCCTGCGGAAATCCGGCACGCTCGCCCCAGCCAGCACCAAGCCGCAGTAAGCCTCAGACGACGGACGGAGACGTCGTGTGCGTATCGTGCAACCTTGGCCGCACGAATCCGCCTACCCGGAACTACGAATCAGACCCCCTGTCCCTTCAAGGGACATTTCTGAACTGTGAGTGTGCGGGTGGTCCCGGTCTGGGGCTGGGCCTCGTTGCCAGATCTGACGACAAAATCTGGCCGTTTTCAGTCTGGCTGTTCCAAAACCAGTTCCATCTACGAGCGTGCTGGAACAAGTGCAATGAACTGAGAAAGCGAAAGCCCGGCACGTGCGGCGCTTTCGCTGAAGCCCTCTGACGGACTCGAACCGTCGACCCCCCTCCTTACCATGGAGGAGGTCTCGAAGCAGCGGGGCTCTGCTGACTTGGTGGGGGGATGGCCGACCTCCTGGGGCTCAACTTGGAGGTCTGCGCCCGCACCCGCTCTGTCGACACGTTCTCCAAGCTCGAGCCGGACAACGTTCGGCTCGCGAAGACCGCCAGCCGCAGCACGCTCGGCTTCATGACCGAGATGGCGTTCGAGCTCGGATGGATCATCAGTGACGGGGCGGCCTCCGCCGCAGCGACGCCAACGCACTCAACCACGCGCTCCGCCGGATGCTCTGGAACCGCGGCGACTACGTCCGGCCGATCGACCTCGTCATTCGACGCCTCAACGCTCAAGCCTGACCGCTTGAAGAGCGGTGCCAATCTCGCTGACGGTCCTCGGTCCGGCGTCACGTCCATCGCTCAGTTCCGGCGGCCGAGTATCTGAACCCTACGGGCTCGAAAGTAGGCTCCCCTCTACCCCTTGTAACTTGCACGACGAGGTGTTATGAGTGAGTGACCGTCTGTTGTCTCAAGGGGAGGGGTACCACGTGAAGACATACCGAGCCGTCGCCGCCATGGCGGGTTTGATCGTGCTCGGCCTCGTGCTTGCAGTCTCGGCCGCCGCGGGCGGCCCGCGAGGCGCCTCGTTCGGCGGCCCACAGGCGACCGGATTCGAAGATGGGGTCGTCCTCTTCGGCTTCAACCCTGGCACGAGCGCCGCCGAGCAGCAGCAGATCGAGGCCGACGTCCAGGGAGAGCAGGTCGAGCAGATCGGCGCCGGCACCCACGTCCTTCGTGTCGCCAAGGGGCAGGTCGAGGGGACGGTCGCCAAGCTGAAGGGGTATAGCGCCGTCCGCTACGCAGAGCCGAACTACATCGTCCACGCGGACGCCCTCCCGAACGACCCGTCCTTCGGCGAGCTCTACGGGCTGCGCAACACCGGACAGAGCATCCTCGGCACGACCGGTACGCCGGGCGCCGACATCAGCGCTGCGGATCCGCGCTGGGACAAAAGCGCAGGCGCCTGGGGCGTCAGCACCGGCAGCAAAGCGAACGTCGTCGCCGTCGTCGACACGGGTATCGACTACAACCATCCCGACCTCGCTGCCAACGTCTGGTCGGCCCCGGCCGCCTTCACGGTGACCATCGGAAGTAAGACGATCACGTGCGCAGCCGGGACGCACGGCTTCAACGCGATCAACAACACATGTAATCCGCTGGACGACAACGACCACGGCTCGCACGTGTCGGGGACGATCGGCGCCGTAGGCAACAACGCTGTCGGCGTCGTGGGGGTCAACTGGACGGCCAGCATCATGGGGGCAAAGTTCCTAGACGCTTCCGGCTCGGGGACGACGACAAACGCGATCAACGCAATCGAGTTCACGATCCAAGCGAAGGCGAAGCTCGGGTCCGCCGCGAACGTGCGCGTCCTGAGCAATTCGTGGGGTGGCGGCGGCTTCAACCAGGCGCTCCTCGACGAGATCAACAAGGCGAACACGAACAACATGCTCTTCGCCGCAGCCGCCGGGAACAACGGCACAAACAACGACACGACCCCGCATTACCCGAGCAGCTACAACGCGCCCAACGTCGTGGCCGTTGCCGCGACCGACAACAAAGACCAGCGTGCCTCCTTCTCGAATTACGGCGCCACCTCGGTCGACCTCGGTGCACCAGGAGTCGATGTGCTGTCCACGACGCGTGGCAACACCTACAGCTACTTCAGCGGCACCTCCATGGCGACGCCGCACGTTTCGGGAGCCGCTGCTCTCATCCTCTCGAAGTGCACGCTCGACACGGCGCAGCTGAAGAACACGCTGCTCAACAACACCGACCCGATCGCGTCCATGGCCGGCATCACGGTGACGGGCGGGCGTCTGAACGTGAACAAGGCCATCCGCTCCTGCGCCACGCCCACGGTGCCGGCAGCTCCGACAAACCTGACAGCGACAGCGGGCAATAACCAGGTGAGCCTGTCCTGGACGGGATCAGCCGGCGCGGCGACCTACAACGTCAAACGCTCGACTGTGAGCGGGGGCCCGTACACGACGATCACGACCGGCGTGACGGCGACGAGCTACACCGATACCGGCCTGACGAACGGCACGACGTACTACTACG
>JALYTD010000032.1 GCA_030854475.1 Actinomycetota bacterium | reverse complement strand
GTGAGGGCGGCCTCGATCGAGATCTTGGCCGTCTCGGGGTCGCGGATCTCACCCACCATCACGACATCGGGGTCGGAACGGAGGATCGACCGCAGCGCGTTCGCGAACGTCAGGCCCGCGCGCTGGTTGATCTGCACCTGGTTGATGCCGGCGAGCCGGTACTCGACCGGATCCTCGACGGTGATGATGTTGATCTCGGGCATGTTGATCTCGGCCAGCGCGCCGTACAAAGTCGTCGACTTACCCGACCCGGTGGGACCGGTGACGAGAAGGGCGCCGGTGGGGCGGCGGATCACCTGTTCGAGCTTGCCGCGCATCTCGTCCGCGAGCCCAAGCTCCTCGAGCGTCGGCGGCTTCTTCGACTTGTCGAGCAGTCGCATGACGAGCGACTCGCCTTCGACGGTCGGCAGCGTGGCGACGCGGATGTCGAGCATTCGTCCGGCCGCGGCGGCGTTCAGCGAAATACGGCCGTCCTGCGGCTTGCGGCGCTCCGCGATGTCGAGCTTCGCGAGCACCTTCAGACGGGTAGTGACGCCGGCCATCATTCGCTTCGGGATCCGCTGCACCTCGTGCAGCACGCCGTCGATGCGCAGCCGCACGGCGAGGGCATCCTCCTGCGGCTCGAAGTGGACGTCCGAGGCGCCATCCTCGGCGGCCTGGAAGATGATCGAGTTGACGAGGCGGACGAGCGGCGCATCCGAGATGCCGTCGTCGGCTTCGAGGTCGTCGACCTCCTCCTCGACCTCCTCCTCGGCCTCGGTGTCGATGACGGCCCGGGCGCCGAAGGCCTCGGAGGCGCGCGTGAGGCGACGGATCTCGGTGAGGATGTCGTCCCGGGAAGCGACGCCGAGGTCGATCTGATGAGGAGTCGCGAGCCGCAGCTCGTCGATCGCGTGCACGTTGCCGGGCTCAGCGACCGCGACGCGGAGCGAGTTCCCCTCGAGAGCGTATGGAATCGCGATCACACGCTCGAGCACGTGCAGCGGCACGGCCTTGCTCGCGTCTTCAGTGACGCCCGAGAGCGCAAGGTCGACGAGCGGCAGCTGGTAGCGCGCCGCGAGCATGCGGGCGACGCCCTCGCTCGAGGCGAGGCCCTCGTCCACGATCGCCTGGGCGATCGAGCCCTGTCCGGCACGGCCTCTGGCCGTCGCGAGCTTGTCGGGGCTCAGCAGTCCGGTGGCCGCCAGCAGGTCCGCGACGAGCTCCACCGTGGCGTTGACGCCAAACGGCGGCGGGGGCGGCTGACCGCTCTCGGGCGCGCGAGTTTCGCCGTCAGAGCCGGCGGTCCGCAGGTTAGGTGGCCGCTCGAATTCCACGGGAATATCCCTCGAACGAGTTATCGGCAAGAAGGCTCTAAATGCTGAGCCTTTTCAGCCTTCTGGTTAGAGCTGCACGGCTCCTGGCCGTTACTGACGCTTGAAGAGCGTCAGGTAGTCGTGCAGGATGGCCGGCCCCGCGAACAGGGCCACGATCGCGCCGAAAGCGAGGAACGGCGCAAACGGGATCGCCATCTTGCGCGCCTTGGAGCCGTGCCGCGCGAGCAGGAACGCGCTCGGAACGAGTGCCGCGACCATGCCGACCATCATCCCGACGGTCACGTAGCGGCCGAGCATGGCGCCGAGTAGCAGCGCCAGCTTCACGTCGCCCATGCCCATGCCGGCCGGATAGGCGAGCGCCGCGACGAACAGGAACAACCCCGCGCCGAATGCCCCCAGAGCCCACTCCGGGCTCAGGTGCAGCGCCGTCTGCGCCACCAAGACGATCGCCGCCGCGGGGATGACGATCCGGTTGGGGACGATCCGATGCTCGATGTCAGTGGCCGAGATCGCGACCAGCACGGCGCAGAAGAAGCCTGCGATCGCCGCATCGAGCGTGAAGCCGAACTTCAGCACGCAGCCGGCCAGCAAGAGCGCGGTGGCCAGCTCGACAGCCGGGTAGAGCAGGCCGATCCGCTCGCCGCACGATCGACAGCGCCCGCGCAGGACGAAGTAGGAGAGCAGCGGCACGTTGTCGTACCACGCCAGCTCATGCCCGCACGTCATGCACGCCGACGCGGGCTTGACGACCGAGCGGCGCAGCGGCACCCGCGCGGCGACCACGTTCAGGAAGCTCCCGATCGCGAGACCTGGGGCGAACATCACGGCGGCAAGCGCGGCGTTCATCTCACTCTCCTATCGGCGGGCGGCGCCGGAGTGTTGAGCTACCCCGAGAAGCTCACGGGTGGATTGGGCTGCGCATAGACGGTTGGGTTGCTCGGCATGCCGACCGGCACGATGCTGAGCGATGGAAACGCCGCCGTCGCGGTCGAGGTCGAGACGTTGTAACCGAGCTCGACGTTCGTGGCGACGATGGGGCCGTCCGAAACCGTGGTGCCCTCGAGCCGCGCCATGGCCGTCGCAAAGAGAGCGCCCTGGAACTGGGCGTTGTTCAGGTAGATCGAGTGCCCGGCCGGGACCTGGCCGCCGCTGCCGTTGGCGACGATCGTGAGCAGGTCCGTGTTCGGGTTCCAACCGGCGGTATCGCAGTTCGTGCCCGAGAGCTTGGCGCAGAAGTTGACGCCGCTCTGGAGGTACGTGCCCGAGAGGTAGAGCGTCGACTGGCCGTTGTAGCTGGCGGTCTGGGTCACCTTCGCGCTGCCGTCGATGAAGATCGTGCCCTTGGTCGTGAGTGTCTTGGACGTCGCGTTCCAGTTGAGCTCGCCGCTCGTGTTCGCGTCGTCCCACTCGACCGTCTGACCGCTTGCGTGCGTTGTCGCCGTCGTGCTGTTGACGGCGCGCGTCACGGTCCAGGTCGTCGTGCCCTGGCCGCCTATGACGTTCATCAGCTCGTCGTCGACGCGGATCCGGTAGGTGCCGCTGGCCGGGAAGCCTGTGGCCGACGCTACGCTGATCGTCGTCTGCGTGGCGTTGACCGCCGAGCTGAGCGTCGACTGCGCGCCGGGGCCGACTCGGCACGTGTACGAGGAGGTCGGCGTGAGGTCGAACGAGGTCGCGACGCTGTTGTTGCGCGTGGAGTCGTTGTCGTAGACCGGCGGTGTTCCGGAGGACGTCGTGCAGGACAACTTGGGCCCAGGGGCCGCGTTCGCGTACCAACCGGCCCAGTCGGGGACCGGTGCGGTGAGGGTGGTCGGATTGGAGTCGATCACGGTCGCGAAGACGTTGTCGCCCGTGCTCGGCGCGCCGTTCCGGCACGGATTGTGGAGCGTGTACCCGCTGGCTTGGCAGCCGTTCTTGATGTGCACGTCGCTGACGTTCTGCCCGCTTTTGCCGATGCTGCCGTTCACGATCGTCGTCTTCCCTTGGACAAAGACGGGCGCCATCGCGTAGGCCACGCCGCCTGAGCTGGTACCGATGCAGAGATTGCCGAAGACGTAGAGCTGCACGTTGAGCGTCAACGGGTTACCGCTGTTGCCGCCGTCCGCGAGGGTCATGTCGCAGAGGCCGCCGGTCACCTGCGTGGACATGACGTAGTTCCAGGACGGGTTGTTGAGGGGCTGGGTGTAGGTCGGGACGATCGAGACCAGGGCCGTCAGCGTCCTCGAGACGTTCCCGGCCTTCGGCCCGGTCGGGTTCTTGATCGAGCCGGTCGACTTCAGCGTCCAGACCGCGGAGGGGCGGTCGAGGTCGCCGCACCAGTCGACGGTGCCGTTTCCGTAGGTGTTGTGGTTCCAGCCCGACTGGGCGCCCGCGCACGACGGCAGCAGGGTCGACAAGAGCGAGTTGTTGGAAGCCTTGTTCAGGACTGCGTTCGCGTTGTTCATGCCCGCGTCGGCGAGGTCGAACGCGGTCATCCTCGACCGGCTGTACGTGGCCGAGCGCGAGTTCGAGCTCGTGTAGTCGATCACCGTGACGATCATGATCCCGAGCACCGTCATGATTCCGAGCGTCATCACGAGGGCGATGCCCCTCTCGTCGCCGGCAAAGATCTGTCGCAGTCTCTTCAGCATTTCGCTCCTCTTACGATCGCTTTGTGTTACGCAGGACGATGTCGTCCACGAGCTCGTAGGCGTTCGTGGATCGGTTCGGCGTGACGTTCACGGGAAAATCGACGTGGAGCTTCGCGAGGCTCGTCGTCGTCTGGGCGGTGAAGTTGAAAGTGCTTGAGAGCGTCAGGTAGTCGGCCCACTTCACGCCGCCCACACACGTAGCGCCGTTGACGCGGTAGAGCCCGTAGCGCCCCGTCGAGACGATCCGGGTGCACCAGGTGACCGAGGCGCTGCCGGAGTAGGTCTTGCAGTAGCTCGGCAGGGTCAGCGTGACCGACGAGGACGCGCCGGCGGGCGTCGCGGCGTCGGCGCAGTGCACCTCACGGCGCACCTTGTCGAGCGCGACCCGCGCCGCCTGCTGCGCCTGGAAGCGGCTATTCATGTCGACCTCCGCCCTCGTAGCGCTGATGAACAGGACCGTCACCCCGTTCATCACGATGCCGAGGATGACCATCACCATCAGCATCTCGACCAGCGTGTAGCCGCGCTGGTCGCGCTTGAGTCGGAACCTTCGGAAGCGGGTCAACGTGCACGCGCCTCGACCTTCGCGAGCGTCGCCCTGGCGACGTCCGCGCTGCGTCCGCCGATGCCCCACCGGGCCTCGACACGCCGGTCGACGGCGATCAGCGTGCGCAGGGCTTCGGCGCCGTGCCACCAACCGAACTTGGCTCCGGCGACGATCCACGCGTGCTGGTAGAGCCAGTGACGGACGTTGGCGCTGGTCGCCTGTTTGCCGGGCGTCAGCCAGGCGCTGAGCAGCCTGGCGCGTGTGGGCAAGGTCATCTCGTCCTGCGGCTCACGGGGAGCGCCGTGGACCAGGAAATCGGGGCGGCGCGTCTTGCTGGCCCGCTTGGCGGGCTTGGGCTTTGCGGTCACGTGCGGCTTCGCCGGCTTCTTGACCCGGACGGCGGGCTTCGCAGGCTTGGCCGGCTTCGCAGGCTTGGCGGGCTTGGCGGGCTTGGTTGCGGGGACGGCCTTGCGCGGGAGCACGATCGCAGTGCCGCGATAGGCCGGCTCGTTCTCGGGCATGCCTTCCTGGCCGTAGCGGCCGCGGGCCAGGCCGAGCGCGATCGTCGGTGCGCCGGTATCCACCACGCGTGTGCCCGGCGCGGGGGCCTGCGTCCGCACAAGGTTCGAGGCGTAACCCTGGACGCTGCCGGTCACCTTCCACGCGAAGCCTCCGTCGTTGAGGAGGCCCTTTGCGAAGACGAAAGCCTGGTTCCGAACGTCGGGGACGACGAGCTCGGGCCGGGTCACCTTGGGGGTTCGCTTATGGGCGAGCTTGGTCGCCAGCCGCTTTTCGGCGGCGTACGTCAACGTGGCCGTGGCCAGAAGCCAGACCAAAGTAACCGCCGCAAGGCGCGGCAGCAGCGCAGCAAGCCGAGACGCCATGTTCCTTCTCTCGGCAGAAACGGCGAAGAAGTTAACCCTCAGCGGGTGAAGCGAACGACGCCGTTTTCAGACTGCGTATCCCTCGAAGGAGGGACGACGGCGAAAACGGGACCGCTCGTGGCCGGAGCCGCCGCCGGCGTGGGCGCATCGGACCACCGGAAGGCGCTCCCGGCGAAGGACTGGAACCACGGCTGCTGCTGGGGATACGAGGTGGTCGGATTCAGCTGGAGATGGAGGTGCGGCCCGGTCGCATGCCCCGTCTGGCCGACGAGGCCCACGGGAGTCCCGGCCGGCAGCACCGAGCCCTGCTGAACCGACGGCTCCAGATAAGCCAGGTGGCAGTACGTCCAGCTCTGCCGGTCGCTCGTCTCGATCGTGAGCCCGATTCCGCACGACCCCTGGGACGAGCTCCACGCCTTGATCACGACTGCGTCGGCGAGCGCGTAGACGGGAGTCCCTTCGGGTGCCGCGATGTCCGCCGCGGGATAGTCGTGGTGGGTGTGGCCGACCGAGACGATCGATGGGCCGCCTCCGACCGGGAAGACGTAGCCGCTCTGCGAGGCCGGCGCGTCGAAGAACGAGCTGCCTGCCGCCGAGGCGGGAAGGGTTCGCACCTGCGTGTGCGCGCGCTCCAGCGTCGCCTCCGCATCCTGCAGCTGCGCCCGCAACTCTTCTACGCGCGTGTGCGCGTGATCCACTTTGGCCGAAGCCTGAACGGCCACCCTCTGGGCGGAGATCTGGTCCGAGACGAGCTCCGACGCGGCGACTCTGCGCTCGCGGGTCCGGGCGATGCGCGCGAGCCTCGCCTCGACCCTTAGGGCGGCGATCAGCTTACGGTTGACGGCTACCACGCCACCGCGGGCCTGGTCGATCGACTGCTGCACGCGGTCGAGCCGGAACGTGCCGTCCACGCCGCCCGAGCCGAAGAGCTTCGCGAGCTGAAGCACCTCGTCGACGTACCACTGAGCGTGGTTGTAGGAAAAGATCGCCCGCGAGATGTCGGTGCGCCCGCCCGAGGCGGCCAGGTAGCGCGCGGCCGCGTAGACGGCGTCCTGCGCCACCCACGGGTTGGCGAGCCCGTCGCCGTCCGCGTCGAGGCCCCAGCGGTACCAGGTATCCGGCATGAACTGCATCCAGCCGACCGCGCCGGCCGAGCTCGGGCCCATGTTCCGCCCGAAGTTCGACTCGACCTTGTTGATCGCGCCGAGTACCTGCCAGGGGATCCCGTAGGAGGCGCCCGCCGACTGCCAGAGGAGCTCGAGCTGCGCGAACGACAGCACTTCAGGCTGCGCCGGCTGCGAGGACATGTTCGGGGGCAGCGCGATCTGTCCCGGCTGGTTCGGTACTTCTGCGCTCGGAAGCGCGCTGGGCCCGGTGGGAACGGCGCGGAACGTATCCGCGCTCGCGGTGCCCGCCACGCTCACGAGGGCGAGCGCAAGGGCGAAGACGAGCCGCTTCATGAGTCCGTGTTTCCTGCGATCCGCAACTCGGGCAGCGGCTCTTCCTCTTCAGGGGGAGCCGACTGGGGCGTCGCATCGTCTCCGTCCACGCCGGCCGCCTGGCGCTTGAGCGCGTGCTCGAGCGAGACGAGGAAGTCGTGCCGGTTGGTGGCGGCGTTGGCAGCCGTCTCGCGGTCGATGTCGCCGGTCAGGACGAGGTCGATCAGGGCCTGCGTGAAGGTCTGCATGTTGAAGAACTGGCCCTCGGCGATCGCGTCGGGAATCTCCTCCGTCCTGCTCTCTCGGATCAGCTCGGAGATCCGGGCGTTGTTGACCATCAGCTCGACAGCCGCCACGCGACCCCCGTTGACGCGCGGTAGAAGGCGCTGGCTGATCACGCCACGGAGAACCCCGGCGAGGATCGCCCTGATCTGCCCCTGCTTGATCGCCGGGAAGAACTCGACCATCCGGCCGATCGTCTCGGCGGCGTCGATCGTGTGCATCGTCGAGAAGACGATGTGGCCGGACTCGGCGGCCTTCAACGCGGTCTCGGCGCTCTCCGCGTCGCGAAGCTCGCCGATCAGGATCACGTCTGGGTCCTGCCGCAGCGAGCGGCGAAGCGCGGCGAGATATGACTCCGTGTCGAGGCCGACCTCGCGCTGGTTGATGATGCAGCCGCGATCCTCGTGGAGGATCTCGATCGGGTCCTCTATCGTGACGATGTGCTGGCGCCGCGTCCGGTTGATGTGATCGATGATCACCGCGAGCGTGGTCGTCTTTCCGGAGCCCGTCGCGCCCGTGCACAGCACGAGGCCGCGGTGCTCTTCTGCCAACCGCTCAACGCCGGGGGGCAACCGCAGCTCGGCAAAGCTGGGGACGTCCTTCGGAATGACGCGGAAGGCGAACGAGATCATCCCGCGCTGGCGAAAGCCGTTGACTCGGAAGCGCGGCAGGTCTTCTGCCGTGTAGGCGACATCGAGCTCGCCTGTCTCGTGGAAGACCGCGAGCTTGGCGGGAGTCGGCCCCCCGACGATCGCGAGCACGGCCTCGACATCTCCGTCCCCGAGCGGCGGAACGCCCTCGAGCGGACCGAGCTCGCCGTCGCGGCGAAGGATCGGCGGTTGGCCGACCTTGAGGTGAATGTCGCTCGCGCCGAGATCGACGGCGAGCCGCAGGACAGCGTTCAGCTCCACAGCCCTGCTCACATCGGCAGGGAAAGCTCGCTGCTTAAGCCGCTACGAGAGCCTGGAGAGGGCGTCGACGAGGCGTAACGGAGCCCGCACGACTCCCCGCGCGTCGCCGGGCTCGTGCAGGTCGCCCCGGACGAACGCTGCGAACACGGTCCAGACGACGGGGAGGCGGGCGACCGAGAACGTCGTGCGCGGGAAGCGGTCGAAGGCGCGCTTGACCTTCCAGGAAGCGGCGAGCGTCCGCGCGAGCTCGGCCTCGAGCGCCGTGGGATAGTGCTCCAAATCACTTTCTCTGCCGCCCAGCAGCCCGAGCGTCGCTTCGGCTGCGAGCCGGCCGCTCACGAAGGCCTCGTA
This sequence comes from Actinomycetota bacterium, assembly GCA_030854475.1. GTDB lineage: Bacteria > Actinomycetota > Thermoleophilia > Gaiellales > Gaiellaceae > JALYTD01. The sequence continues at coordinate 11,513 of JALYTD010000032.1, read as the reverse complement.
CATGCCGTCCCCCGACAGCGGGTCGACCAGAGCCGCGGCGTCGCCCACGAGCAGCGTGCGGCCGCGGGCGAAACGCGAGCCCGGTAGTCGCATCGGCAGACGGAAGCCGCGCAGATCCTCGACGGCCTCCTCACGAATCCCGTGCGCGGCGCAGAGCCGCTGCAGGAGCAAGCGCAGCTTCGTGGCCTCGACCTCCCAACCCCCCACGCCGACGTTGACGTGGTCGCCCTTCGGGAAAACCCACCCGTAGCCGCCCGTCAGGCTGCCCATCTCGACGAAGGCCCGGCCGCTGAAGCGGTTCCAGAGCTCGTCCGTGTACGCGACATTCCCCTCGAGCGCAACCCCAAAGCGACGCGTCTGGTCCAGGCCAAGCGTGCGGGCGACGATCCCGTTGACGCCGTCGGCGCCGATCAGAACGTCCGCCTGGATCCGTTCTCCGCCGGCGCGAACCGTGACGTGGCCGTTCTGCTCGAACGCGTCCACCTTGGTCCCGTCCCGAAACTGCGCGCCCGCGTCGGCCGCGCCTTCTGCGAGGAAGGCGTCCAACCGTTTCCGCTGCGTCATCAGGACGAGCGGCTGTTCGCTCTGCCGCTCGAAGCCCCCTCGATAGCGAAACCGGAGCGAGAACCGATCGACCACGTGCTCGACGACGGGATCGGGCGCGACCGGCATCTGGCGCACGGCGCGATACGTCAGCCCGCCGCCGCAAGGCTTGTCCCGCGGGAACCGGGCTCGGTCGAGGAGTACCACGCGCGCGCCCCCGCGCGCGAGGCGGTAGGCGGTAGTCGAGCCGGCCGGTCCGGCGCCTACGACGATCACGTCGAACCGCTCCATCGCCGAGATCCTACGCGCGGCGCCCCGGGTACAATGGCCGTCCCTTCGAGGGGGTGTTCCCGAGCGGCCAAAGGGGACGGGCTGTAAACCCGTTGGCTCTGCCTTCGGAGGTTCGAATCCTCCCGCCCCCATCCAGCGCGGGGGAAACCATGTTTCCTCGCGTGGGGGAAACCATGTTTCCCCCACGAGCCCCCTTCTTCGGCTGGTCTCCGTCACCCGTAGTGAGCTACGGCGGGCCAAGCCCGCCGCAGCGGCGCGGCTAAACTGGCGCCGCGCGCCCTCTTAGCTCAGTTGGTAGAGCACCTCCATGGTAAGGAGGGGGTCGACGGTTCGAGTCCGTCAGAGGGCTCTCACGAAAGCCCCGCAAACGCGGGGCTTTTTCTTTGCGGTCAACCTGCATTTGCCCCAATGTGCTCGGGTATGGAACAGATTTTGGAACAGCCAGACGAAAAAGCCCGGCGATTTTGTTGTCTCCTCAGGCAAAACTCGGCTACTGGGGCCGCCGGCCCTCCACGACACGAACGAGCACTTGCCGCCGCTCCTTCAGTGCGCGAGCGCGGGTCTGGCATGTCTGGCGGAGGACTTGCCGAAGACCAGCGCCTTGGTCAAGCCGTGCGATGACTTCGAAGTCTCTGGCCCGAGGGCGAGTGACGACTCGTAACTCGTAGGTTCCCTCCGGAGCTTCCGCCGACCAAACTTCAATTGAGGTGGGGTCAGGGACCTTTGTCCAAGCGTTTCTGATGCCGGAGTCGCCTAGGTGCTCATTCATACGGCGCGCGTCTGCGTAGCGGTCGGCTGGGTCGCGCGCGAGTGCCTTGCGGAGAACGCGGGTCAATGACAGCGGGATCTGCGGGTTGAGCATATGAGCGTCTTTCGGTTCCACCCATGCCTGAATGTCCGCGATCGAGGCGAACGGATACGTTCCGGTCGCGAGCCGATACAGCGTGCAGCCCATCGCGAAGACGTCTGTCTGCACGGAGGATCCACCGCCCTGCAGGAGCTCGGGAGCCGCGTGCACGCCGTAGACCGCAGGGTTTGCGAGGAGGTTGCGGACGGTGTCCTCAGCAATCCCAAAGTCCGACAGGACAGCGCGCAGTTCATCGTCGAGGAGGAGGTTCCCGGGCTTGATGTCTCGGTGGAGGACGCCCAACGCGTGCGCATGTCCGAGACCAGCAAGCGCGTTTCGGGTCCAGCGCACGGCCTCGACGAGTGACGCCGCACCTGAGGCCAGCTTGGGCTCGACCGAGCCGTTCGCTAGGTAGTCCATCACGATGTAGGGCAACGGTGGCGCGATCGAGACGTTGCGAACCGTAATGACCCGGTCGTGCTCGCGAAGCCGGGTCAGTAGCTGGGTCTCAAGGAGTACTTCGTCGAGTGTCACGTGGGGAGCAACGAGCTTGACCGCAACCTCGGCGTCCTGCCAGAGGTCGTGAGCGCGCCAGACTTCACCGAAGTTGCCGTTGCCGAGATGGTCGATCAGCAGGTAACGCTGATCGATGATGCGTGCGGATCCGGGTGGCTGAGTGGCCATTCGTCCGCCTTAGACTAGGTTCGTGAAGGTCCTGGGCATATTCGTGCGCATTCAGACCGGTGCGTACATCGCCGGGTTTGCCCTTGTCGAGGACGACCGGCTTCTTCGCGATGACCGGTTTCCGGCTCCTCCGGACGAGACTGAGCCGGGTCAACTCGCCGAGCTTTACAGGCACACACGCGATGCGATCGCGCAACTCGGCGTCGAGGCCGTCGCGCTGAAAGACTCCGAGATCCAGGGCGGGAGCAGGAACGCCACCCTCGCCCATCGTGCCGAAGGGGCAGTTCTTGCCGCGGCCGGAGAACCGCATGCCCTCCCGGTTACGACATGGCTTGGCGCTCGGATGTGGCGTCCCGCAGGGTTCACCCGACGGCCGAGCAACGCCGAGGTGATCTCCGCTCTATGCGACGAGCTCGGCCAACAGCCGGCTTCTGCGGAAACAAAGCAGGCGGCAGCCGCGGCGCGTGCCGCGATCTTGACGCAGACCTGAGCTACGCGGCGACGGGCACGTCCACATTCAGCTCCGCGAGCACGATCAGGCGAGCCCCTGGATACGCTCGCTCGACTGCCCGCCGCCAGCCCGCGCCACCCTCAACCGGGTCCACGATGACAAGGCTATGGCTTGCCGGCGACGGGAACGGCAATCGCAAGTTGACCTTCCGCCAGAGTGTCGGCTCGCCGCGCTGCGCGGCGCATGCGGCCGCAAGTCCCGCACCTTGGTCTGACGTCGAGACGAGCATGACCGGACCATCTGGCAGCTGGCCTAGCACCGCTCGCACTCCGGCCGCGAGTGCTGCCCCGTCGTGCAGCTCGTCCATCTCGGCCTCCAGCTGCAGGTAAAGATCGGCAAGCGTCGCGGTCATCGTTTTTCCTCCTGTCTCAAAATGTTGTACAACTCTTTGAGACAGTATGGGGATGCGGGTGGACGACCGGCTGCGACTCTCAGAACTGAAGCTCTGCGAGATCGTCGGCGTGTCCCAGCCGTATCGGCAGTCGCTGGTGAAGCGCAAGATGCTCGAACCAGCGCCGCAGAGCGGATGTAGCCCGAACGACGCCGTCGAGCTCGCCATTCTGGAGCGGCTCGGACACCATCTCAGTCCGAGCGAGGTCGCCGTTGCCTGGAAGCAACTTCGCCCTCGCATCCGGGAGCTCGTTCCGAAAGGGCGGCTCGACCTCGTTTTCAGCCGCGAGCTCGGCGGCGCCGAACTGGCCCGAGACGACGCATCACTTCGCACTGCAGTGATCGGCGGCAGACCGGTCCGGGTGCTCGAACTCGGCCCGCGTCTCCAGGAGGTACTGGACGCGTTTCGGCGCTGGGCCGAAGCGGCGCCCTTCACCCCACCGCGCCAAGTGCCGGCACGGTCGCGGTCGAAGTCGAGCTAAGAAACGGTCCCGCGTCGCTGGCTAGGCGGGCATGATCACACGCCGCTTCTTCAACCACTCCCGCTGCGGCACCCAGATCAGTGCGAACGTCCGGTACGAGTTCGAGAACAGTTCGAACTGCAGCGTCACCTGACGGCCCGTCAGGTCCGAATATGTCCAGCTTCCTGCGACCGGGGACACGATGAGTGCGCGCCCGGCGAGAGCCAGGAAGCCGTATTCCTCCCGGCCAAGGATCGACGGCCAGCGGGTGGGTGGCGTGAATCGCTCCGCCCACGCCGGCGAATGGACTGCCTCGCGGCGCCGTACGCGAGCGGCTCCTCGCGTACCGGCTTCGAGTCGAGGACAAGAGCGCAGACCGCCGCCCGGTGCGTTTCGGCGTAGCGACGAGCCGCCGCGTGGATCGACGCTCCGATCTGTTCGGACAGTTCGATGACTCCCGCGAAACCAATTGCGTAGTCCGCGGCCATGCGCGTGAACAAACCGCGTTGGAAGAGAAGCTCCGCGGCCGTCTGATTTGCTTCCTGCTCGAAGCTGATCCGGGTCGACCACGACAGCCGCAGGTCGTCGTCGGCATAGGCAAGCGCCGACTGCCACGGGAGGATGTCGTGGGCGACCTCATGGAGCGTCTGGAAGTTGACGCGCCCGGCGAGCTGAATCTCCGGGTGGACATATACCTCACGCTCGCGTCGGTCGAGCATCGCCCGCACCTTGCCAGCGAGACCCTTGATCGCTGCGCGTAGCTCGCTCGGTGCCCGCGCGAGCGTCGCCTCGTCGAATACCTCGTCGCCTCCGCGTTGCAGACCTGCAGCCGCAACGATGTCTTCCACCGGCGTCGGAAGTCGCCCGCGTGCGTCAGCCTCCGCGAGGAGACGTTCCACCTCACGCGCGATCCGATTCCCACTCGCGAGGTCGGTTAGCACAGCCTAGGTTGCCTTCCCTGAGTGCGCCTGGTCTTCGCGATACCAGCGCAGGTAGCGCGCGAGCGCCTCCGCCTCGTCCTCGCTGATCTTCTCGCTACTCAGCGCATACGCGAGCACGCTACCCGGCTTGACCTTGCTCTTGTCGCCGGCCGGGACGACATAGCCCGCCAGTTCCATCAGCTTCTCGTAGGGGACGCTGAGCACTTCCGCTAGGGCATGAAGCACGTGTGGGGATGGCTGCTTCACGTCGTCCCGCTCGAGCTTCTGTAAGTACGCGGCCGAGATCCCAGCTGGCTCGGCAACGGTCTTTAGTGACCAGTTCCGCATCTTCCTGACCTCGTGGAGCTGCGTACCAAGCGACGCTGCTGCCACGTTTCACCTCCTCTGGGTTGGACTCCTTAGTTGACGTCATATACCACAGTTGACGGACGACGGGAACAACTGCTACGGTTGATGGTATCAACTCTAGTGTACGGATTGGAGGCCCACCAATGAACACGTTTCTCCACTCAAAGAGCGAGCTGGCGGTCGCGACCCTCGCCCCCGAGCAGACGGTCGACGGTCTGCTCGCCGAGCATGGCGACGGCGAGCTCTGGCTTGAGAACGCCGACCAGCCGCTGTCGCGCGAGACGAAGCTCGCCGACCTGCCGCCCGGATCGCACATCACGCGCAGCTCATGCGTGCGCGTCGCCGCGACGGTCAGGTTCAACGACGAGAACAAGACGAAGGACTTCCCACCCGGCACGACGGTCGCGCGGGTGTTCGAGTGGGCGGCCGGAAAAGACGGGTTCGACCTGCCGGCGGGTCAGCGGCCGAAGCACACGCTGGCGATCTGCGGCACGACCACACAGCCCGAGAAGTCCACACACCTCAGCGAACTCGTCGACGACGACTGCTCGGTCTGCTTCGACCTGGCGCCGAAGGAGCGGTTCGAGGGCTGATGACGGCCGCGGCGGAAACCCCGGAGATCGACCCCGATGAGCGCGCGTTCCGCGAGCACGTCGCCAGCGCCCGCTTCCTCGCCGGCGTTACGCGGGGCGACTGGCGGATCGTCGACGAGCCAGGCTGGCCGGTCGTCGTCTTCGCGATTGCAGCGGCTCCGCGCGATGGTGGACCCACTGAATACGGCCTTCGGAGCGACGTCGCCGACTACCCATTCTCGGCACCCACGTCGACGCCGTGGGATCTGGAGCAGGACGAGATCCTCGCCCCGGAGAACCGGCCAAAGGGTGACCGCGTCGGACACGTCTTCCGCTCCGACTGGAACGGCGGGACCGCGCTGTACGCGCCGTATGACCGCGTCGCGATCGCCGGCCACGAAGGCTGGAGCGCGACGCACGCGCGCTATGCCTGGAACGCAAGCCGCGACATCGTCTGGTTCCTCTCGACCATCCACGACCTGCTCAACGATGGCGATTACACAGGCACTTAAGTGCATAGCGTGTCGGCTTGTCGGACGCGCGGCGCGGGTGCGCATCGCTGACGCGCTATGGGCAGAGATGGTCGACCAACTCGGCCGGCGCGGGCGCGGCACGCGCGAATCCGGCGCATTCCTGCTCGCAGCACGCAACGGCGACCCACGCACGATTAGCCGCGTCGTCTACCTAGACGACCTCGACCCGAACTGCTTAACCGGCGCGATCAGCTTCGACGGCGTGCACTACGGCAAGCTCTGGAACATCTGCGAACAGCAGGACCTGAAGGTCATCGCAGACGTCCACACCCACCCCGGCCGCTCGGTCGCGCAAAGCGGGATCGACAAGGACAACCCGATGATCGCGCGCGCCGGCCACATCGCGGTCATCCTGCCCGAGTTCGCGACAAAATCGATCTCACCGCGCGAGATCGGTGTGCACGAGTACCTCGGCGACGACGGCTGGCGGTCAGCATATGGCGCTAGCGCCGCGAAGCTCGTCTATGTCGGGAGGTTCGCGTGAGCAGCTCCGACGCGCTCAATCGAACCGCAAAGATCTTCGTCGACGACGGCAAGGCTGCGTCGCTCGCGGAGGCCGACAAGATCCTGTCGCGTTACGTGCTCCAGATCGAGGTCGCGCCCGGCATCGAGCGTAGCCCGACGCGGCAGGTGATGCTCCTGACGATCATGAACACGGCGGCCCGAGCTTTCCTGGGTGGGGTCCGCGTCCGGATTCACGATGACCCGATGCTGACTGTCGCGTGGGCACGAGACACGAGATTGCGAGCGGCGATCGAGCGCTTCGGCGGCGAGGTCGTCGATATCGTTGACAGCGAGCACCCGACGATTGTGATTGGCGAGATCGGGGCCGCGGCCCGGGGCGGCATCGTGCTCTACCCCACCTGGAACGGGTGGGCCGCCGGCGTCACAACAGACGCTTCGACGCGTCTCGCGGAGGAGGATGAGTTCGAACTCGCCGGAGTCCTCGCCGGCGGGCTTGTCGTCTCCGAGGCTTTTCAGTACTTGTACGGCCACCCCCCAGCGGGCCGACGGACCGTCGGCATCTCGCTATGGCGACCCGACCTCAGCTGGCGCGACCCTGCTTCAGTCGGACCGCGCTGCCGGCTCCTTCCCGCGGCCGCCTGGATTCTCGGGCTCGGCCATCTCGGGCAGGCGTACTGCTGGGCGATCGGCTGCCTCCCCTACGCGCAGCCGGGGGACGTTGCGATCCTGCTCCAGGACTGCGATTTCATCGTCACGGCGAACCACTCAACCTCGGCGCTCGCCGATGCCCGATCCGTCGGGAAGCGAAAGACCCGCATCGTCGCGGCGAGCCTTGAGAAGATCGGCTTCCTGACCTCGATCATCGAGCGCCACTTCGGCCGGGCTACGGTCCGGGGCGATGACGAACCGGTGCTTGCGCTCGCCGGGTTCGACAACCCGGACGCGAGGCGTGACCTCGAACCGGACGAGCGCGGGTTCAACCTCGTTGTCGATGGTGGCCTCGGTCGAGGTCCCCAGCATTATCTGGACATCATGATCCACTCGTTCCCTTCGTCGATGAACACGCACGAGGCCTTCCCGATCTCGAACGACCAACCCGCTGAATCAGCGATCCTCGACCGACCCGCCTACCGGGACTTGATCGCACAGCTGATGCGCGACGGCGAAAGCGAGGGCGAAGCGAAATGCGGTGCGATCCAGATCGCAGGACGCACGGTTGCGGCGGCATTCGTCGGCGCAGTGGCGTCCGCTCTCGTTCTTGCCGAGCCACTCCGCGTGTTGCATGGCGGCAGGCGATACGAAGTCATATCCATGTCCTTGCGCGCGCCGGAGCACGTCGATGTCGCGCGAGCGAACTCTTCGGCACCGCCGATCATTGCCTTCTCGCCCAGCGCCAAGCGCTGACGCCCGTCAGGCTCCTCTACTCGCCCGACTGCTCGTCCGTGGCCTTCACAAGCCTGTGGGGTGCGTTAACTCGGTTCGGTGCTCTCGTCCGTAGAGTCGGGAGCCCGTCCCGTCGCCATCGAGGAGTCAGTTTTGCTGTGGTCGCTCTGCTATCTCGTGCTTCGACGCGCACCGCGCTCCGGGAACGCCTACGCTAGTGCGACCATGACGTCGCGGTCGCGGACAGGGGTCGCGGCTATCCTCGCCGGCGCCCTCTACTTCGCGGGCCAGGGCGGGCAGCTCGTGCTCGGCGACGACGTTCCCGACGCCGTCTACGTCAGCTTTGGTGCCGGGGGTTTCGTGGCGCTTGCCCTCGCGCTCTGGGGTCTGCGTGAGCTGATCGCCGGCACACGCCTCGGGCGCATCGGGATCCGGCTCGCGCTCGCGGGCGTCGTCTTCCTCGGTTTCTTTTCGATCCAGGTCTTTGTCGAGCTGATCCGGACAGGTGACATCCCCGACAACTTCGTCCTGTTCGCGATCGGCTTCCTGCTCGTGCTGGTCGGCCAGCTGCTCTTCGCGCGCGACCTTCGCCCGGCGCTCGGACGGGCGTGGATTCTTCCGATCGTCGCTGTCGGGGGGCTGGTCCTGGCTCTCTTCCTCGACGCCGTAGGCCTGCATGACATCGGGCTGTTCGTCTTCGAGGGCGCATGGGTGGCGCTCGGCATAGCGCTCCTCCGCTCCTGACCCTCTGTCTAGCCGACCAGCTCGCATTCCGCGATCGGCTGCTCGCCGACGGACGGCTGCACATCGGCTCGACGACTATCGGCGGCGAGCGTCACCTAAGGGTCGTGGTCACGGCGCCCGACACCGACGAGGCGACGCTCAGCGAACTCGTGCTAGCGCTGCGCGCATGGCGGGCATCGGCGCCCGTGTGACGCGATCGTTGTCCGGAGCCAAAGCCCGTTTTTGGGCCTATTGGGATGGAACAGTTATGGAACAGAGGGGGCGCAACCGGTCGCAAACGTTCGGGCCGCCCAAGGCGCGAAAACGGCTTGAATTGGCGCCGAACCGTTGCCACGGGCTGCCACCGGTTGCCGTTTGGATCGCATGGTAAGGAGGGGGTCGACGGTTCGAGTCCGTCAGAGGGCTTATCTGGAACGGAAGAAGCCGCTGCAAAAGGCGGGTTTTTGTTGTCTGAACCGACACCCTAGAGTCCCTCCTTCTCAAGGAGGGGATCGGCGATCCAACGCCCCTGCGGCACTCGAAGAATCGAGCCTAAATCAGGGATCGGGGGCACGGCCGTATGGCCCCTTGTTGAGAGAGGCCTCATGGGGACAGGTTCTGGGGACAAGAATCGGCACTCTGTTGTCTTGTTCGTCAACCAGTCGTGCGCGCCCGGCAGATCTTGGTAGCCGGCGAGTCCGTCGACTCAGGGAAGAAGAGGTGCCACCGGAGACGGGCGGCGAGTTGAAGGTGCGTCACGCAGTTGCCACTTTGAAGGCCATGGCATTGAGCGCTGCCGCAGTCGTCCGAAGCGGACGAAGTAGCGAGCACCCCCTACCTGTGGAGAGGGGGTCGGAAAGCGCAAGAAAGCTGCTTCGCGGGTCTTCTCTCGCTTTGCTCGTGCTCACGCGGAACCGGCGCGCGTCCACGGACACCGACACAGTGGCGATCGGCCGTGGTCGGTATTAGATGAGCTTGTCGAGGGTGATGGGCAGGTCGCGGATCCGCTTGCCGGTGGCGTGGAAGACGGCGTTCGCGATCGCCGCGGCGACGCCGGTCTTGCCGACCTCGCCCAGGCCGAGGATTCCCAGCGGCATGGTCTTGTCGGGCTCGTCGAGCCAGGTGACATCGATCGGCGGGATGTCGGCGTGGACCGGCACGTAGTAAGAGTCGAGGCCCGCGCTCATCGTGCGTCCGTTGCGAGGGTCGATCAGGGACTGTTCCGACAGAGCCATGCCGATGCCCATCACGATCGAGCCGCGCAGTTGGCTGGCGGCAGTCTTCGGGTTGATGACCCTGCCGACATCGAACACGCCCACCCAGCGCGAAATCCTTGCCTCGCCGGTGTCGGTGTCCACGCGCACCTCGCAGAACTGTGCCCCGCGCGCGGCCTTCGACCAGCGTTGGTCGCGGAGGTACCTCGACAGGAATCTGGCCTGTCCGGCCAGCTTGCCGAGACGGGTGCCGGAGCCGACGGTGGCCTCGATGAACGGCAGCCCGGCCGCGGCCAACGTCGTCGCGTGGCTTTCGCCCACAGTGCTGGTGCGGCGGGCGAGCGTGCGCAGCTTCTCATTCAGTTCGTCGCAGGCGGCCAGAACACTGGTGGCGACGCTGGCGGTCTGGGTGGATTGCCCCGCCATCGGTCCGGCCGGGAGGTTCGAGTCGCCATATTCGACACGTACGGCCTCGAAGGGCACGCCGAGCGCGTCGGCGGCGATCTGCCCCTGCACGGTTGCCGCGCCCATGCCCATCTCGTGGAACGCGCACTGCACCAGCACGCTGCCGTCAGCCGCCAGACGCACGGCGACGTTGGCGGTCACCCGCAGCGCCGTGTGGAAAGCGGTGGCGACGCCCATGCCGACCAGCCATCGGCCGTCGCGCATCGAGCCCGGTTCCGGCGTCCGCGCCGACCAGCCGAACCGCTCCGCACCCACCGCGAAGGCTTCACGCAGCATCCGCTGCGAGAATCGCTTGCCTTTGAGCGGGTCAGCATCGGGTTCGTTGCGCATCCGCAGCTCGATCGGGTCCATGCCCAGCTTGTGCGCGAGTTCGTCCATCGCCGACTCCAGGACGAACACGCCGATGGCTTCGCCCGGTGCACGCAACCAGCTGTTCGGGAGCAGGTCCAGCTCGACGACGTTCTGCTGTGTCAGCAGGTTCGCCGCACCGTAGAGGTTCCGCGTGGGCGCGGTCGTCCGTTCCAGCCAACCGCCGACCCGCCCGACGCGCGTGACGCTGGTGTGAACGATCGCGCTCAGCCGGCCGTCGGCGTCCGCGCCGAGCGCAATGCGATTCGTCGAGGCGGTGCGTCCGCCCACGGTGCGGCTGACGCCCTTTCGGGTGAGCACCATCCGTACCGGCCTACCGACGGCGCGGGCGGCAAGCGCGGTGAGCACCGTACCCGGCCAGACCGCGAACTTGCCGCCGAAGCCCCCGCCGACATACGGCGAGATCACCCGGACGTTCGCGGGCGGCACCGCGAACCGCCAGGCGATATGCGTGCGCAGCGCCTCGATGTTCTGGGTGGCGTCGTGGAGCGTGAGCCGGTCGCCTTCCCAGAGCGCGATCGTCGCGTGCGGCTCGATCGCGTTCTGCTGGAGCCCCGGCGTGGTGTATCGGAGGTCGACCGAGACGGGCGCCGCGGCGAGCGCGGCCTCGGCGCCGCCCTTCTTCGCCCCGCCCCGGAAGGAGATATCGCCCTTCGCCGGCGTGGCCTTCCTTTCCTCGGCCGCGAAGTCGACCGCGAACGGCAGTTCTTCGTAGGCCACCTCGACCAGTTCGGCCGCCTCGTGCGCAGCCGCCGAGGTCTCCGCGACGACCA
>JALYTD010000105.1 GCA_030854475.1 Actinomycetota bacterium | reverse complement strand
CCCCCCCGCGACCGGGCTAATCAACGGTTGCAAAAAAATAGCGCCCTGACCCTGCCGCAACGCCACGTCCCTAGCGAACCTGGACTTGCCAGGTGGGTGCCGACCCAGCATCGGGCAACGCCCTAGCCGGAGACAAGCTCCCTTTCACTTGGTGTTGGTTCTACTTTGAAGACGCGGCCACGCACAGGGTCGGGCACGCGCTGAGTGTAGCCCCGTCTGGCCTAACGAGCGAAGACCCAGCGGATCCGCTGGACTCCGTGGACGCCGAGCTTGTCGGCGAGCGCCGGCGTCAAGTCGAAGCGACGCCCGGGAACAACGGGGCCGCGGTCGATCACCTGCGTCAGCACGCGGGGCGAGTCGCGATACGCGACGTAGATGCGCGCGCCACACCGGAGGATCGGGTCGGTGACGCCGATGGTCTTTTCCTTGAGCAGGAAGCCGCATTTCGTCCGAGTCTCCGGATTGATCGGGCGGGGCCCGGCGAGCGCCGGATACCAGCCGACACCCGGAACGAGCACCGGTTGCGGCAGGCCTCGTGTGTCCTTGTGCCGATGCGGGCCGCCGAGCGCGAGCGCAACGATCGCTCCCAGGAGAGCGACCGCCGCGAGCGCGACCTCGCGCTGCGCCAGCTGAGGGGTCATCGCTGCGCGGGCCCGATTAGCTCGCCGAACGATTCGCGGACGAGCGAGTCGAAGCTCTCGGGCAGGATCCCGTCGGCGCCCGCGTACTCACGAAGGTGCATCAGCAGCATCGTCCGCTCCTCGTCTCGGAGCGCGTCGGCTCCTTCGCCGGCCCGGGCCAACCGCTCGAGATCCCAGATGTTCCACCGCCTGGGGCCGTTAGTACGCGGCACGAAGGCAATCACGCGTTCGTCGACGGCAGCCCTGGCCGGCTCGGGGACGGGCTCGAGTGGCGGCGAAGGTAGCGGCCTGAGAATGGGCTGTCCGAGCAACGGCGGCCGGGGGTCGGGACCCGGATGCGGCTCGGGCTCCGGAAAGGGCTCCGGCAACGGCTCCGGGTCGGGCAGCGGATCTGGGTCCGGCGGACGCTCCGCGGTCGTTTCGGCTTCTGTTTGAGTCGGCATCTCCTCGGGCTCCTCCTTCGGCTCGGGCTCGGGCTCGGGCTCGGGCTCGAGAACCGTGACATGTGATGGCGGCTCGGGTACCGCTGAAGCGACCGGCTCTTCCACCGGCTCCTGAACGTCGCGATCCCGGTGGCGCGACGCGGTGCGCTCCACGAGCGCCACGACCACCCACGCGGCTCCCATCACGAGCACGATCGCCAAGGGGCGCAGGTCGGCGAGGGCGAGACCCGTCGCGACCGAGACCAGAAACGCGGCTTCGAGAACCAGGCGGGCGAAAGACCAGGGAACTTTCATCCGTGAAGACGCCCGTTCTCGTCGTCAGCATCGAAGATCTCCGCGACCTCCTGCTCCGCACGGCTCGTGCCCAACCGTTTCGGTAGCAGTCGCACGTGACGCGGCTGAGCGGGTGGCTGCTCGTCGGGCTCTTGCCGAGCTCCTTCGGGCCGGCGGCCCCAGAGCCCCCAGCGTCCCGTCCGAACCTCTTGCTGTTCCTCGGCAGAATCGTCGGCCGGCTCTTCAGCCTCCTCGGGCTCGGACTCAGGCTCGGCCTCTGGCTCTATCTCTGCCTCCGGCTCCGCTTCGCCACCTGCGGCGCGGTCCCAGAAGCGCCAGCCGGTGCCGTGCTCCTCTTCGGCCTCCGGTCCCGGGTCGGCCGGTTCCGGCGGCACATCCGCGACGACTCTCCGGGGAAGCAATCTCACGTGGCGGGGCGCCCGGACCTCCCCGTCCTCGGCTCCCTCCGCCGGCGAAGGTTGGAACCAGCGCTGCCAGACGCTTGGCTTGGGCTCGGCCGGCTCTTCCGGCGGCAACTCGGGTGGCTGCGTCTCGAGGCTCGCTGCCGGCGAGGCTTCGATCACGGGCAGCTCCGGTTCGACGAGCTCCGGCTCAGGCGCCGGAGGAGACTCGACGACTAGCTCGGCCACGATCGGCTCCGGTTCCTCAGCCGGCGGTGCGGGCTCGTCAGAGGGTGGAACGGGCTGAGCCTCCTGAGGCTGAGACGCCGGGGGCAGTTCAGCCGGCTGCTCAGGTATGGGCGCGGACGCCGGCCCGACCTCGACCGGCTGAGCCGGTACGTGGTAGCGCCGAATCGGCGGGAAGCTCTGAGCCAAGCGATCTGACGTGAACTCGAGCAGGGCCACGAGCACCCAGGCCACGAGCATGACCAAGACGATCGCGGCGGGCCTGAGATCGGCAAGGCCGGCGCCGACCGCGAGCAGGATCAGGAAGAGCGCCTCGAGTGCGAATCTGGGGCCGAGCCGTCTCGGCAGCACGCAGAGAGCCTAGCGGCCCTTTTCCCCTGAGTCCTCGCTTTCGCCCGCCTGCTTCGGTGGCTTCGCTGCAGGCGGAGAGGTTGGCGGCGACGGCTCGGACGCGCTGGGCGGCGCGGGCTTCGCCTCGGCCTTGACCGGCTCCGGCGCGCTGGGAGCGGGCGTTGCCAGGCCGCGGCTCGCTTCCGTAACCGTCTGGGCAGCCTCGACGATCGACTCGACGACCCGCGAGATCGCTTCTTCCCCCAGACCGGCGGCAACCAGGAGCTGCTCGGCGCCTTCTTGCGCGCGCGCCATCACCGCACCGGCCTGGGCCCGGGACCACTCGAGGGTCTGCTCGACCTCCGCGCGCGCCGAGTTCGTCAGCTCGGTCGCCTGGTGCCGGGCCTGTTCGAGGAGCCTGGCGGCCCGCGCCTCTGCCTCGCGCACTTCCTGTGTTGCCTCGCGTTCAGCATCGGCGCGCAGCTGGCGAACCTCGTTCTTCGTCGCGTTCAACATTTCGGCGCGCTCGCGCTCGCTCTCGTTCCGGTAGCTCTCGATCTCGCGGTCGCGTTCCTGGATCTCGCGCTGGCGCCTGGAGATCTCCTCCTCGGTCCGACGGATCTGAGACGCAGAGGCGGTTTGCGCGTCGCGCTCGATCGTGTCGGCCATTTCGGCGGCGGCCCGGATCAGGTGCAGCGCGTCCATGCGCACGGCGTGGCCGGTCGGCTCGACCTGGCCACTCCGCTGGGCGGCCTGCAGCACGCGGAGCTGGACCTGGAGCTGGGTTGCGTGACGGCGGTAAGCCTCGAAGGCCTCACGGACGCGCTCGGGCTCGAGGCCCTGTGCCGCGCTCGGGATGTCCTCGACGCGCGGAAGCGACGTCAGCGCCGGTGCCTGTGCGGGATCTCTTCCTTCGGTTGCCATGGCTCCTCTCGGGCAGAAAGTATGCCCACTTCATCGGCTTACGGTGAACGCGGGATTAGTCCTGCGTCACGACTCGGATTCCGAGCGGCTCGAGCTGGTCTTCGGGAACCGTCGTCGGCGCGCCGGTCATCGGATCGACGCCCGCCTGGTTCTTGGGAAACGCGACCGTGTCGCGGATGTACGGCTCGTCGAGGAGGGCCATCATCAGCCGGTCGATTCCGGACGCGATCCCCCCGTGCGGCGGCGCACCCATCGAGAGCGCGTCGAGCAGGTGCCCGAACTTCTCCCGCTGCTCTTCGGGTGAGATCTGCAGCAGGCCGAAGATCCGCTCTTGTAGCTCCGGCTCGTGGATTCGGAACGAGCCGCCGGCGATCTCGATCCCGTTGGCGACGAGATCGTAGGCGACCGAGCGCGCCGCCCCCGGGTCGCTATCCAGCAAAGGCAGGCTCTCGTCGTTCGGGCGCGTGAAGGGATGGTGCTGCGCGGTCCACCGCTGCTCCTCCTCGCTCCAGTCGAGCAGCGGGAAGTCGGTCACCCACAGGACGCGCACCGCCGTCTCGTCGATCAGGCCGAGCTCGCGTCCGAGGTGCAGCCGCAGCGCGCCTAGCACGCGCGCCACCATGGCGGGCTCGTCGGCGGCGAAGAGCACCGTGGAGCCGGGGTCGGAGGCAAAAGCGTCCAGCTCCTCCTGCGAGAGGAACTTGGTGATCGGCGAGCGCACCTGGCCTTCGTCGTCGTAAACCAGGTACGCGAGCCCCTTCGCCCCCCACTCCTTCGCGACCTCCTCGAGCCGCCCCAGCTCCGCGCGAGAGTAGGCCTGCGGCACGCGAATGAAGCGCACTGCCGGGGCTTTGGCGAAGACTCCGAACTCCGAGCCCCGCGTCAGCTCGGTCGCGTCCTCGATCTCGAGGCCGAAGCGCAGGTCGGGCTTGTCGCTGCCGTAACGGAGCTGGGCCTCGTCCCAGCTCATGCGCTGGAAGGGCGGAGTGAGCTCGATCCCCCGGCACTCACGCCAGAGCCGCTGAATTGTTCGCTCCATCAACGCGAACAGGAACTCCTGGTCGGGAAAGGCCAGCTCGACGTCGAGCTGCGTCAGCTCCTGGAGCCGGTCCGCGCGCAGGTCTTCGTCCCGGAAGCAGCGAGCGATCTGGTAGTAGCGCTCGAAACCGGCGATCACGAGCAGCTGCTTGTAGATCTGCGGCGACTGCGGGAGCGCGAAGAAGCGGCCCGGCTGGAGGCGCGTCGGGACGAGGAAATCGCGAGCGCCCTCGGGCGTGGGCTTGCCCATGATCGGCGTCTCGATGTCGACGAAGCCCTCACGCTCCATCTCGTCGCGGATGATCGAGACCGCCTTGGCCCGCGTGCGGATGTTGCGTTGTAGCTTGTCGCGCCGCAGGTCGAGCCAGCGGTACCGGAGCCGGAGGGTCTCGTCGACGTTCTCCTCGTCGAGCTGGAACGGCAGCGGCGGGCAGCGAGAGAGAACCTCGAGCCGGTCGACCTGCAGCTCGACCTCACCCGTGGCCAGGTTCGGGTTCACCGCCTCGGGAGCCCGCGGGGTCACCTCCCCTTCGGCCTGGAGGACGAACTCGTTGCGGACCCTGTGCGCGGCCTGCGCCGCCTCGGGAGAGCACTCGGGGTTGACGACGAGCTGGCAGATGCCCGCCTGGTCGCGCAGGTCGATGAACACGAGGCCGCCGTGGTCCCGGCGGCGGGCCACCCAGCCGGCCAGCTTCAGGCGTTGCCCGACGTGCTCCGCCCGGACCTCGCCCGCTCCCAGGTCACGCCATGCGCTCACGCCGAAAGACGCTCCTCGAGCTGGTCCAGCGGCACCTCGACGTCGGTCTCGCCCGCCGCGCGGATACATGCGCCCTTCGGTCCGACGACCACGGTCACCCGCGCGCCGAGGCGGCTTGCCTGGGTGAGCTGGCCCTTCAGCGAGCGCCCGGCATAGTCCGTGTCGCACGAGCGTCCCGCAGCGCGAAGCTTCTTCATGAGGACGAGCACCTGGTCGCGCGGCGCGTCCTCCTCGCACGCGAAGAAGACCTCGATGCCCGGCGGCTCGACGTCTGCGAGGCCCTCCGCCTCGAGCGCGATCAGGAGGCGTTCGATGCCCGCGCCGAAGCCGACGCCGGGTGTCGGACTGCCGCCGAGCTGTTCGATCAGCCCGTCGTAGCGGCCGCCGGCGCAGATCGAGCTCTGCGCGCCGTGCTCGGGCCCGACGAACTCGAAGACCGTGCGCGTGTAGTAGTCGAGCCCGCGGACGAGAGTCGGGACGAGCTCGTACTCGACCCCGTAGGCGTCGAGATAACGGCGGACGGCCGCGAAGTGCTCACGGCAGGCATCGCACAACGAGTCCCCGATCTTCGGCGCCTCGGCCAGCGCCGCCTGAACGCGCTCGTCCTTCACGTCGAAGACGCGAAGGGGCGTCGTGGCCCGCTTCTGCTTTGCATCGTCGTCGAGGACGTCGGCGTGCTCGTCGAGCCACGCCGTGAGCTTCTCGACGTAGGCGGGACGGCAGTTCTGGTCACCGATCGAGTTCAGCTCGAGCCGGTAGTTCTTGACCCCGAAGCGGCGCAGCAACTCCCCGTAGAGTTCGATCAGCTCGGCGTCGAGCGCGGGGTCGTCGGAGCCGATCGCCTCGACGGACAGCTGCCAGTGCTCGCGAAACCGACCCTTCTGGGGCGCCGCGTAACGGTAGACCGGCCCGATCGTGTGCAGCTTCTGCGGCTGCGGCTCCCGGTGGAGGCCATGCTCCAGGTACGCGCGGCAGATCGGCGCGGTCAGGTCGCCGCGCAGCGCCAGCTTCCGGCCGCCGCGGTCCTCGAAGACGTACATCTCCTTCTGCACCACGTCCGAGCCCTGGCCCGAAGTGCGGACGAAGAGCTCGGCGTCCTCGAACACAGGCGTCTGGATCGCCCGGTAGTCGTAGAGCGCGCACACGCGTTCCGCCTCCTCCGTCACCTTCCGCCACAGCGGATGTTCAGCAGGGAGGACGTCGTGTGTGCCGCGTGGCGCCTCGAACTTCGTCACGTGGCGCGGAGCTCGTTGAGGAACGGATTACGGGCGACCTCGGCGCCCAGTGTCGTCTCGGGGCCATGCCCGGAGTAGACGATCGTCTCCGGTGGGTACCGGTCGACCAGGAGGCGAATCGACTCCACGAGGGTGTCCCAGTCGGCGCCGGGCAGGTCGGTGCGCCCGACGGAGCCCGCGAAGAGCACGTCACCGGAGAAGAGCGCGCCGTCGGCGTGGTACGCGAGGTGAGCGGGAGAGTGGCCGGGCACGCGGAGGGTCTCGAAGGAGAGTCCGGCGAGCTCGAGCGTCTCGTCTCCCTGCAGCAGGACGTCGGGTGTGTACGGCCGGAGTTGAATGGTCGCGGGAGCGTAGTCGTTGATGTTTTCGAGCAGGACGCGCTCGGCTTCGGCCATGTAGACGGGTGCGCCAGTGTCCTCTGCCAGCTCCGCGACGCCTCCGAGGTGGTCCCAGTGCCCGTGGGTGATCAGGATCGCCGCACAGGTCGCGCCAAGCCGGGCCAGCTCGAGTCGCAACTCGCTCGCGTCGCCGCCTGGATCGACGACGACTGCCGCCCGCGCGGAGCTCGACGCGCGCACGACGTAGCCGTTCGTGCCGATCGGGCCCAGCTCGTAGCGGTCGACGGCGGGTGGCATGCGGCGAGTCTAATGGCGCGCGCGAGCAGGATTTCCGCCGCAGATTGGAGCCAGAGGCGTCGCTTGCGATGCCGACCTGGAGGCCGTGCCGGCTGCGTCGGTGCGGCCGTTTTTGGCACGTCGCTTGCGATGCCGACCTGGAGGCCGTGCCGGCTGCGCCAGTGCGGCCGTCTAAATCACGTTCGTGGGAGATCGAACGCGCAAAGTCTGGCGCCGGACCGGCCACGAGTTAGGATCGCCGCCAGTGCGGCACTGGAACCTGAGCGAGATCGACGCCCCGACCGGGAGCCGCTCACCCGTCGTGCTCGACTCCGACGACGCGGCCCGCGCGGTCCTCGTCGTGCTCGAGCCGGGACAAGCGCTTGGCGACCATCAGGTGAAAGAGCACGCGTTCATGCTCATCTTCGAGGGCAAGGCCCAGGTCGAAGCCGCCGGCGAGCGGCTGGAGGCCGAGCCCGGCGCGCTGTTCAGATTCGACCCGGACGAGCGTCACTCGGTCGCGACTGACTCGGGAACGCGACTACTGCTCTTTCTCGCGCCGTGGCCGGGAGAGGGCCACTACCGAGGCGGCGGCGCGGCGCGCTAGCGGCGCCGGCGGCCGCTGCCGCTCTCCGAGGCGGGAGCTCCGCCGCGTCTCAGATACGACCTGTACGCCGTGCGGTCGATCACGTACGTCAGTGGGATGAACAGCAGCGTGTAGAGCAGCGCCGTCACGAACCTCGCGTAGTACGACGACCCCTGGCTGACGAGCGAGAAGACGAGCAGAAAGAGCGGGAAGAAGATCAGCGCTCGCTTCCCCGATCTCTTCCACGACGGCGGGTGCGCGGGCCTGCGTGCGCGGCTCTTGCCTCGTCCCTTCCCTTTGGAGGTCTCGCGTTTCGGTTCGCTCTTGCCGCCCCAGAATCGCTTGGGGGGCGTCGCTTCCTCTTCCTCCACGTCGACCTCGTGGCCTTCGTCGTCGACGTAGACGTACTCGTATTCGTGCCGCTGGTCCTTTTGCCGGCGACGGCGCTGTTTCCGGGTGGGCATGAGGCCAACCCTACCGCGGTCTAGGGGTCCCGCTCACGGCGAAACGAGCGCAGGTCCAGCTCCATGAACGAGGTGTCCGCAACGGGGTTGAAGCGGTAGGGCTCGATCGCACGGAAGCCGAGCTCGCGATAGAGCCGGCGGGCCGCCTCCATCGTCGGCAGCGTGTCGAGCCGCATCGCGTCGTAACCGGCGTCCTGCGCAGCCTCGATGATCGCCAGCGCGAGCGCTTTCCCCGCCCCTGCCCCTCGGGCCGCGTCCCGCACATACAGCCGTTTCATCTCACAGAGGCCGCCCTCGAGCGGTCGGAGTGCGACACAACCGACGGGGTCGCCGTCGAGGCGGGCGATCAGCAGCTTCCCGGTCGGAGCCGCGTAGTGTCCGGGCAGGGCCTCCAGCTCCTGCTCGAAGTCCTGGAACCCGAGGTCCACTCCCAGCGAGTCGGCGTACTCGCGGAACAGGCGGCGCGCCTCGTCCAGCTCGGGCCCCCGCCGAGCTTCGCGGATGTCGAGCCGGGTCGTCACTCCGCCGCCGAGCCCGCGGCTTCGCCGAGGATCACCTCCGAGACCACGTCGCCTCCCATGTGGTAGCCGAGGTAACGCCAGTCCGGCGCCTCGAGCAGCACGATGTCGGCGTCGTACCCCGGCGCGATCCGCCCGATCCGGTCCGCCAGCCCGAGCACATGGGCCGCGTTGACCGTGCACGCGGCGAGCGCCTCAGCGGGCGTCAGCCGTAGCTGGGTCGAGGCCAGGGAGCAGACCAACGGCAGGCTCTCGCAGAAGGCGCTCCCCGGATTGAAGTCCGTGGCGAGCGCGATAGCCGCGCCGGCGTCGACGAGCGCGCGGGCCGGCGGCATCGGCCGCCCGAGGAAAAGCGCGCTGGCTGGCAGGAGCACGCCGACGACGTCGCTTCCTGCGAGAACCGCAATCCCCTCCGGCCCGGTGGCCTCGAGATGGTCGACCGACCGCGCCCCGAGCTCAACCGCCAGGGGGATCGCTCCCTGCTCGGTGAACTGGTCTCCGTGCAGGCGAAGCGCGAGACCGGCGTCGCGGCACGCCTCGAGGTAGCGGCGAGCCTGCGCCGCGTCGAACGCCCCCCGTTCCAGGAAGACGTCGGCGGCTTCGGCGAGTTGCGCAGCCTCGGGCAGCACTTCGGCGAGCGCGAAGTCGAGGTACGCGTCCGCGTCCTGGAACTCCGGCGGGACAGCGTGAGCTCCTAGCCAGGTCGCGATCCCCCCGGCGGCGCCGATCGCTCGCAGCGACGCGAGCTCGGAGTCGCGATCGAGGCCGTAGCCCGACTTGGACTCGAAGGTCGTCGTGCCCTTCCCGAGCATCCAGAGCCGGTGCTCGACCACGAGCGCGTCGAGCTCCTGCTCGGAAGCAGCCCGCGTCGCCCGCACGGTCGAGAGGATCCCGCCCCCGCGCGCGTGGATCTCCTCGTACGAGGCGCCGGCCGCGCGTAACGCGAACTCCTCGACGCGGTCGCCGGCGAAGCAGGCGTGCGTATGGCAGTCGACGAGGCCCGGAATCGCGCAGCGTCCCGTTCCGTCGAGCTCTTCGACGTCGCCGTCGAGCGGCTGCAGGTCGCGCATGCGGCCGACGGCGGAGACCTTCCCGTCTTGGCAAAGCACGTAGGCGTCCTCGAGCACCTCCAGCTCGCCGAGCGCGCGACCGCGCAGGGGCGCACCGGTCCCTGCCGGCGTCGTGACCTGAGCGAGATCCCTGACGAGCAGCGCCGCCGTATGCGGCCCCGGACCAGCCGTCACTCGGACGGCCGCATCGGCAGGTCGATGCCGTGCTCGCCGGCGACCTCGAGCGCGTCCGGGTACCCCGCGTCCGCGTGGCGCATCACGCCCGTGCCAGGGTCGGTCGTCAGCACGCGCTCGAGACGCTCCGCCATCTCGTCGGTCCCGTCCGCGAGGACGACCATGCCCGCGTGGATCGAGTTGCCGATCCCGACGCCGCCGCCGTGGTGCACGCTGACCCACGTCGCTCCCGCAGCGGTGTTGAGCAGAGCGTTCAGGATCGGCCAGTCGGCGATCGCGTCGGATCCGTCGCGCATGGACTCGGTCTCGCGATAGGGCGACGCCACCGATCCCGAGTCGAGGTGGTCGCGACCGATCACAACCGGCGCCTTGACGCGCCCCGAGCGGACGAGCTCGTTGATGGCCAGCCCTGCACGCGCACGATCGCCGTAGCCGAGCCAGCAGATGCGCGCCGGGAGACCCTGGAAGGCGACGCGCTCGGGTGCGAGCTCGAGCCACCGCTGGAGCACGGGATCGTCCGGGAAGAGCTCTCGGAGGACGCCGTCGATCGCGGCGATGTCGGCGGGGTCACCCGAGAGCGCGGCCCAGCGGAACGGGCCCACGCCGCGGCAGAAGAGCGGCCGGATATAGGCCGGGACAAAGCCCGGATATGTGAATGCGTCCTCGACTCCTGCCTGCTGCGCCTCCCCTCTCAGGTTGTTGCCATAATCGAAAACATAGCTACCCAGCCGGACGTACTCGAGCAGCCCTTCGACATGACGCGCGATCGACTCCCGAGCGCGGCGGAGGTACTCGTCCGGATCGGCGCCACGAAGCTGTGCCGCCTCTTCGATCGACAGGCCCGCAGGGACGTACCCGCTCAACGGGTCGTGCGCCGCGGTCTGGTCGGTGACGAGATCGAAGTGCTCGCCTCGCTCGGCGAGGGCAGGCACGACCTCCGCAGCGTTCCCGAGCAAGCCGACCGACAGTGGCCGCTTCTCTGCCGCCGCCTCTCGCACGCGCTCGAGCGCGTGCTCGATCGAGTCCGTGGCCTCGTCGAGATAACGCGTCTCGAGCCGCCGCTCGATCCTCGCCGGGTCGACCTCGACGCAGAGCATCGCCGCTCCCGCCATCGTGGCCGCAAGCGGCTGCGCTCCACCCATTCCGCCGAGCCCGGCCGTGAGCACCGTGCGGCCGGCCAGATCGGCCGAGTCGAAGTGCTGCTCGGCGGCCGCGGCGAAGGTTTGGTACGTGCCCTGGAGGATCCCCTGCGTGCCGATGTAGATCCAGGAGCCCGCCGTCATCTGGCCGAACATCGTCAACCCCTCCGCCTCCAGCCGGCGGAACTGATCCCAGTTCGCCCAGCGGGGCACGAGCAGTGAGTTGGCAATCAGCACTCGCGGCGCGCCGGGGTGCGTGCGGAACACGCCCACCGGCTTGCCGCTCTGCACGAGCATCGTCTCGTCCTCGCCGAGCCGCAGCAGCGTGCGAACCAGCGCACGCAGGGACTCGTGGTTGCGCGCGGCCTTACCCGAGCCGCCGTAGACGACGAGCTGCTCGGGCAACTCGGCGACCTCGCGGTCCAGATTGTTCAGCAGCATCCGCAGCGGAGCCTCAGTCGACCACGAGCGGGCGTTCAGCTCGGTGCCGCGCGGCGCGCGGATCGCCGAGAGATCGCCGCAGAGCGCCTCGACGGTCGATTCCACCGTCCCGACGGCGCTCACTTCCCTTCCTCGTGCTCGGGCCGCTCTCTGAACCGCCACCAGCTCCACGCGGTCGCGACCACGAAGAACGCGACGGCGATGATGATCGTCTTCACGAACCCGCCGCCGGTCACGAAGCCGACGACGAGAATGATCAACGCGAGCCCGCCGTAGACGATCGCGCTGTCGCGAAAAGGCCGGACCGGAGAGCGCCGCCGCCCCTCCTCCTCGGGAAGCCCGGGCAGTCTCACGCCAGCTCGCCCACCTCGGCCTCGACCGCTGCAACGACGGAGCCGTCTCGGATCGCACCCGCGACGACTTCGATGTCATCAGCCAGTGGACGATCCTCGTCGAGACGGGGTGAGAGCGTCCGCACAAACCCCCGCGCGGCGCGGACTCCCTCTCCGGGCTGGAGCGGCGCGAGGAACTCCACGGCCTGCGCACCCGCCAGGAGCTCGATCGCCAGCGCCTGCTCCGCGTTCGCCAGCACCTGCCACCCCTTGAGCGCGGCGGCGTTTCCCATCGAGACGTGGTCCTCCTGTCCCGCGCTCGTCGGGATCGAGTCGACGCTCGCCGGATGGCAGAGCACCTTGTTCTCGCTCACCAGAGACGCGGCCACGTACTGCGGGATCATGAACCCCGAGTTGAGACCCCCGTCCGCGGTGAGAAACGGCGGCAACCCGTCCGAGAGCGAGGGGTTGACGAGGCGCTCCACCCGGCGCTCCGACACGTTCGCAAGCTCGGAGACCGCCATCGCCAGCGCATCGAGGGCGAACGCGAGCGGCTGTCCGTGGAAGTTCCCGTTCGAGACGAGCAACTCGTCTTCGACGAGCACGAGCGGGTTGTCGGTCGCCGAGTTGAGCTCCGTCGAGACCGTGTAGTCGACGTAGTCGAGCAGGTCGCGCGACGCGCCGTGCACCTGCGGCGCGCACCGCAGCGAATACGCGTCCTGCACCTTGTCACACCAGCGATGCGACTCCACGACGGCCGACCCTTCGAGCAGCCGTAGCAAGTTGGCGGCCGAGTCGATCTGCCCTCGTAGTGGGCGAACGGCGTGGATCTGCGGCAGAAAGCTCGTCGTCGACCCTTGTAGCGCCTCGACGGAGGTCGCGCACGCGATGTCGGCCACCCTGGCGAGACGACCTGCGCGCACCAGCGCGAGCGCCCCGATCGCCGCCATGAACTGTGTTCCGTTGACGAGGGAGAGGCCTTCCTTGGCGCGCAGCCGTGTCGGCTCGAGGCCGACGGCGGCGAGCGCCTGCGCGCCGGGCTGCCGGGTCCCCTCGACCCAGGCTTCCCCCTCGCCGATCAGCGGCAGGGCGAGGTGGGCGAGCGGCGCGAGATCTCCGCTCGCGCCGACTGAGCCGCGGCTCGGTACGTGGGGAATCAGCCCTCGGTTGAGGCACTCGAGCAGCAGCTCGACGGTCTCGACCCGGGCCCCGGAGTAGCCCTTCGCCAGCGCGTTTGCGCGCAGCAGCATCGCGGCGCGCACGACCTCGTCGGGATACGGGTCTCCGACTCCGCACGCGTGACTCCGCAGCAGGCGAACCTGGAGCTCCTCGGTCAGCTCCTCCGGGATCTCCGCCGAGACGAAGCGGCCGAAGCCGGTGTTGACCCCGTACGTGTGCTCGGTCGGTCCGTGCGCGGCGTGATCGACCAGGTCCCGCGCTGCTCGCATCTTGTCGCGGGCCGAGTCACCCAACGCCGCATGGCGACCGCCGACGCCGACCGTCCAGACATCGTCGACGGTGAGGGTGTCGCCGGTGAGCTCGACGGCCGTTCCGAGCGCCATCGTGGCCAGTCTAGCCCGCCCCAACCCGGCAAACTGGCCGCCGTGGCCGACCCGGTGACCGCAGTTCCCGAGGAGCTTCGCCCCGAAGAACCGCCGGAGCAGCACCCGGAGGGGGCGCTACGGCTGCTTCGCCGTCGTCCGGGTTTCCGCCGCGCCTATGCCGCGGTCGTCACCAGCGAGCTCGGGGACGCGTTTCAGTACGTCGCGCTGATGTGGTCGGCGCTGGTCGCCGGAGGACCGCTGGGTGTGCTCGTGGTCCGTCTCGCGGACAGCGTGCCCGCGCTGCTCTTCGGCTTCCACGGCGGCGTGCTCGCGGACCGGATCGATCGCCGGCGGCTGATGATCGGAGCGGACCTCGTCCGGGCAGCCGTGCTCGTCCCGGTCTCGGCGGCGGCTCTCACTGGTCACCTGCCGCTGTGGGGGCTCGTGCTGGCGGCCTTCCTCCTGACGGCGGCCACGAGTTACTTCGACCCGGCCTACGGAGCGCTGTTGCCCGCGCTCGTCGACCGGCGCAACGTGCAGCAGGCAAACGCACTCGTTCGCTCGACTGCGGACGCGGTGATGGTCCTGGGCTGGGCGGCTGCAGGCGCGCTGCTGGCGGTGTTGCCGCTGGGTGCGTTCTACGCGGTCAACGCAGGCTCGTTCCTCGTGTCGGCGGCTCTGCTGCTCGGTGTTCCCCAAGCGGCTCGGAGGAGCGCGGCACACGGTGAGTCTCCCCGGGTCCGCGAAGGCTTCGCCGCTTTGCGTCCACTGCCGTCCCTTGCGTTCGCCGTAGCCGTGTTCGGTGTCTGCGTCACGGTCTCATCCGGGACGTGGATCGTCGGCGTGCCTGAATTCGTGCGCCATGCGCTCGACCGCGGCGCCGGCTCGTTCTCGCTCGTGGCGGCGTCGTACGCGGCGGGCTCGGTGCTCGCGGGCGCGATCCTGGCGCGGCGCCAGGTCCACCGCAAGGCGCTCGTGTCGCTGCTCGCCTGGACGCTCTACCTGCCCGGCTACGGGCTGTTCGCGCTCGGGCACTCGCTCGGAACTGCGATCGCCGGCGCCGTCTGCTGCGGTCTCGGTCAGGGCTCCGCGTGGGTGCTCGTGAACTCGGCCGCACAGGAGCAGGTGCCGGACCGCGTGCTCGGGCGAGTGATGGGCTTGATCTCCCTGGTCCACCGGGGAGCGCACGCCACGGGGCTCCTCTTCGTCTCGCCCCTGTTCGCGATCGTCGCCGCGCGATCGGTCTTTGCGGCTTCCGCAGTGACGCTGACGCTGCTCGGGGCCGCTTCCACGGTCGTCATGCTCACGCTCTCGCGGCGCCACGCGACCTAGCGATCGAGCAGGCGCAACTCCAGCACGTGGGTCGCATCGAAGCCGTCGATGCGCAGAGCCGCACCGGCTGCTGCTACGGCCGCGCCCGCCGGCATCAGGCCGACGAGCTCGGAGCCCAGCACTTCCGCGCCGCGGGTAGCGGCCTCCTGCTCGATGCGAGCCACGATCTCGTGCAGGGCCGCCGCTTCCCAGTCCTCGACGTTCATGCTCACCTGCACCCAGCCGGCGCGCGGAAGCTCGAGACCGAGCGCGCGCACGCCGGGAAAGCCCCCGTCGCGCTCGCGGACGGCGCGCGCGATCGCCTCGGCCGTCTCGAGCTCCCCTCGCAGATTGACGTTGAACGCAATCAGGGGGCGGCGGGCGCCCACGAGGACACCGCCGGCAGAGGGGTCGAGTCTCGAGGGACCGAAGTCAGGCGTGAGCTCGCCGGCCTCGAGCCGCCGTTCGAGCTCCTTCACCCCGCCGCAGCGAAAGAACGCCGGCCCGCGCCCCGGCGCAAGCTCGCCGTACAGGAAGACCGGGACGCCGACCTCGGCGCCGATCCGTTCCGCCACGGCCAGCGCGGCCTGCCGAGCTCTATCCATGTCCCCCGGCCCGATCGGAACGAGGGGCACAACGTCGGCGGCACCGATCCGGGGATGCGCCCCGTCCTGCCGGCGCAGGTCGATCCGGTCACGCGCGCAGGCGACACCGGCCACCAATGCGTCCCCGAGCTGAGCTTCGTCGCCGACGAGCGTGAACACCGAGCGGTTGTGATCCTCGTCGGCGTGCACGTCGAGCAGCCGCGCGTTCGAGCCCATCGCTTCGCCGAGGGCATCGATCGTCTCCTGGTCGCGCCCTTCCGAGAAGTTGGGCACGGACTCGAGCGGCAGCACGCGCGTAGTCTAGGAACGCCGTGAAGAGCTACTACGAGCGGCGTGCGCCGGAGTACGACGATTGGTGGCGTGGAACCGGTTTGCACGCCAGTCGACGCCGTCCCGGCTGGCGAGCGGCCGTTCGCGCGCTCAAGCAGACGATCACAGGTCTTTCGCCGGCGCGGACGCTGGACGTGGCCTGTGGGACGGGCTTTCTCACGAGACATCTGCCGGGCGAGGTCGTCGCGCTCGACCAGAGCGAGTCGATGCTCGAGATCGCGCGGAAACAGGCGCCGGCAGTCGAGTTCGTCAGGCGCGACGCACTGCCGCTGCCCTTTCCCGACAGCTCGTTCGACCGTGTGTTCACGAGCTTCTTCTACGGCCATCTCGAGGACGAGGACGGGGCGGAGTTTCTGCGCGAGGCGAGGCGCGTGGGATCGGAGCTCGTGCTCGTCGACTCCGCGCTGCACGAAGGCCACGAACCGGTCGAGTGGCAGGAGCGCCTGCTCAAGGACGGCTCTCGCTGGAAGGTCTACAAGCGGTTCTTCACGCCGGAGCAACTCGCCGAGGAGCTCGGCCGCAGCCGGACGCTCTACGCCGACTACTGGTTCGTCGCAGTCACCTCGCCGTGAGCGGCCGCTCGCGCTCTTGACGGTTCGCAAGAGCTCGTATCGCTCCATGCGGTCGCTCCAGCACGACCTCGGCCGCTGTCGCGCTTGCGTCGAGGCGGGCTACCCGCTCGAGTCGCTGCCGGTCGTCGTGCCGTACGCGGGCCAGCGCGCCTACATGTTCGGCCAGGCGCCCGGCGTCGTCGAAGGCGAGGAGCGGCGGCCCTGGCGCGGCCGCGCGGGCAAGACCCTGCGCCGCTGGCTCGAGCTCGACGAAAAGACGTTCTACGCGAGCTTCTACTGCGCTTCGGTCACGCGTTGCTACCCGGGCCGAGCGTCCTCCGGGCGGGGTGACCGCACTCCGACGCCGCGCGAGCAGGAGCTGTGCCAGTTCTGGCGCGACTGGGAGCTGCGGCTGATCCGCCCACGGCTGATCGTGCCCGTGGGCGGGCTGGCCGCGCGGCGCTTGCTCGGCCTGAAGAGCGTCACCGAGTGCGTGGGCCGCCGGTTCGAGCATGGCGACGCGGTGGCGATTCCGCTCCCCCATCCATCCGGCGCGAGCGGCTGGCTGAACGATCCCGGCAACCGGAAACGCACCGCGGAGGCTGCGTCTCTCGTGCGGGCCGCGCTCGAAGAGCTCAGCTCGGCAACTGTCTGAGCCCCGGAGCACTCGGTTCACGCTCTCGTGACGGTGCCTGGCACCAGATCGCGTTCGGGGAACCTGCTCGATTTGCGGCGCTTTGCGAGACCCTGTGGATAGTTCGTCACACTCTCGTATCGTTGCCTGGCACCGGGACCGGGCGCGCCCGGACGCGGCTGGTCGGGACACGGCGGTCGGGCCGGGGAACTACCCCGCTGGAACCGCCTTGTCGGCGCCGTCGAACTGCGCCTCCTCGGTGGAGCCTTTCAACGCGAGCGTCGAGGACTCGCCGCCCGACAGGGCCTGGGAGACGAGGTCGAAGTAGCCGGCGCCGACCTCCCGTTGGTGCCGGCTCGCCGTGTAGCCCTCGTCCTCGAGCTCGAACTCGCGCTCCTGAACCTGGACATAGGACGTCATGCCGTCGGCTGCGTAGCCGCGCGCGAGCTCGAACATGGACACGTTGAGCGAGTGGAACCCGGCGAGCGTGACGAACTGGAACCGGTAGCCCAGGTCGGCCAAGTCGGTCTGGAACGTCGCGATGTGGTCGTCGTCGAGATTCCTGCGCCAGTTGAACGAGGGCGAGCAGTTGTAGGCGAGCAGCTTGCCGGGGTACTCGGCGTGGATCGCCGCGGCGAACTCGCGCGCCTCTTCGAGATCGGGCGTCGAGGTCTCGAACCAGAGCATGTCCGCAAACGGTGCGTACGCCAGCGAGCGCGCGATGCACGCCTCGAGCCCGGGCGTCACGTCGAAGTAGCCCTCCGGCGTCCGCTCGCCGGTGATGAACTCGGCGTCGCGTGAGTCGACATCGCTCGTCAGGAGCTTCGCAGCCAGCGCGTCCGTGCGAGCGACGACGAGCGTAGGCACGCCTAGAACGTCAGCCGCGAGCCGCGCAGCCGACAGCGTGCGGATGAACTGCGAGGTCGGAACGAGCACCTTCCCTCCCAGGTGGCCGCACTTCTTCTCGGCGGCGAGCTGATCCTCGTAGTGCACGGCCGCGGCGCCGGAGGCGATCATCGACTTCATCAACTCGAAGGCGTTCAGGTGGCCGCCGAAGCCGGCCTCCGCGTCCGCCACGATCGGCGCCAGCCAGTCCGTGCCGTTCCGCCCCTCGGCCCAATCGATCTGGTCGGCCCGCCGTAGCGCATTGACGATCCGCTCGACGAGCGCCGGCACGCTGTTGACGGGATAGAGGCTCTGGTCGGGGTAGGTCTCGCGCGCGAGATTGGCATCGCCGGCGACCTGCCAGCCGCTGACATAGATCGCCTTCAGCCCAGCCTTCACCATCTGGACCGCCTGCGAGCCCGTCAGGGCTCCAAGCGTCGGGACGTGCTCGTCTCCTTGCAGCATCGACCACAGGCGCTCCGAAGCGCGGCTCGCGATCGTGTGCTCGACGCGGATCGAGCCGCGCAGCCGCACGACGTCTTCGGCGCTGTAGCCTCGCTCGATCCCGCGCCAGCGCTCGTTCGTCTGCCATTCACGCTCGAGCTCTTCCGCCTCGGCACGGATCTGGTCGCTCACGCCCACTGCTCCCATCTCAGCCTCCTCTTTCAGTCGATCTGATCATAGGCCGGTAACGTCAAGAACTCTTCGAAATCCTCGCCCAGCGCCACGCGCTCGAAGACGGCGCGGGCCTCGGGGAAGCGGCCACCGCGCTCTTCGAGTCGTCCGGCCTCCTCGTCGACGAGGGCACGAACGTGTTCCCGGTCGAAGCGGCCGTGGCGGATCCACTGCCAGACCTGAGAGCGCGAGATCTCTGCCGTGGCGGCGTCTTCCATCAGGTTGTACAGCGCGGCCGCACCGACCCCGCGCAGCCACGACTCGAGGTATTCGATCCCGATCCGGACGTTCGCGCGCAGGCCTTCCTCCGTGATCTCGCCAGGTGTGGCGGAGACGTTCAGGAGGTCACTCGCCGCGACCGAGACGTCGTCCCGCCGACGGTCGACCTGATTCGGCCGGTCGCCGAGCACCTCGTCGAAGATCTCCTTGGCGACCGGGACGAGATCCGGATGGGCGACCCACGTCCCGTCGAAGCCGTCGCCCGACTCCCGCCGCTTGTCCTCGCGCACCTTCGCCAGCGCGACCTCGTTCACCTCGACATCCCGGCGGCTGGGAATGAACGCGGCCATGCCGCCCATGGCGTGCGCGCCGCGGCGGTGGCACGTCTTCACGAGCAGCTCTGTGTACGCGCGCATGAAGGGCACGGCCATCGTCACGTCGGCGCGATCGGGCAGCACGAAGTCCTCGTGCTCCCGGAACTTCTTGATCACGCTGAAGATGTAGTCCCAGCGGCCGGCGTTCAAACCGGCGCTGTGCTCGCGCAGCTCGTAGAGGATCTCGTCCATCTCGAAGGCGGCGAGGACCGTCTCGATCAGCACCGTCGCACGCACAGTGCCGCGGGACACTCCGAAGGCCGTCTCGGCGTGCTCGAACACGTCGTTCCACAGCCGCGCCTCGAGGTGGCTCTCGAGCTTGGGCAGGTACAGATAGAGCCCCGACCCGCGCTCCAGGCGCCGGCCGATGTTGTGAAACGCGTAGAGGCCGAAGTCGAACAGGCTCGCGGAGACGGCCTCGCCGTCGACGAGCAAGTGCTTCTCGGGCAGGTGCCACCCGCGTGGGCGCACGAGCAGCGTCGCGGTCTCCTCGGCGAGGCGGTACTCCTTGCCCTCGGGTGTCTTCAGCTCGATCGTCCCCTCGACCGCGTCCACGAGATTGACCTGGCCCTCGACGACGTTTGCCCACGTGGGCGAGTTCGCGTCCTCGAAGTCCGCCATGAACCCGCTGGCGCCGGAGTTGAGCGCGTTGATCATCATCTTGCGCTCGACCGGGCCTGTGATCTCGACCCGCCGGTCGGCCAGGTCGGAGGGCGCCGGGGCCACCTGCCAATCCGAGGCGCGGATCTCGCCCGTCTCGGCCAGGAAGTCAGGCCGTTCCCCCGCGTCGAGCCGGCTCTGCCGCGCAACCCTGCGCTCGAGCAGCTCCCGGCGCCGGGCGTCGAACTCCCGGTGCAGCTCGGCGACGAACTCGAGCGCCTGCGACGTCAGAATCTCTGCGCCACGCCCGTCCAGGGGTGCGCGCAGCTCGACCCCCTCGACCGCCGTCGTGCTCATCGACCCCCTATTCGTTCTCGTGGTCGTGCTCGCACCACTCCGGGCACGTGCACTCCGCGAGAGCCGCGCCCGGCGTCGAGCCGAGCAGCGTGACGCCTTCAGCCGCCGGCCGCTCGAAGCGGTCGACTTCGGGGCGCTCAGCCAGTTCCGTCGACTTCACCGCAACGCTCATGTGACCAGTGTTCCCGCGTGGACCCATAAATGCTAATCGTTTTCCCCGATGGAGGTATAAATATGGTGAATGCTGCTCACGCAACTAGAGGCGTTCGTCGAAGCGGCCCGCCGTGGCAGCATCAGCGCGGCGGCCGAAGGCCTCTTCGTCACGCAGCCCGCGCTGACTGCACGCATCAAGAGCCTGGAGCGTGAGCTCGACACTTCGCTTCTCGTTCGCAGCGGCCGCGGCGTGCGGCTCTCCGACAGCGGCCGCGCTTTCATGCCCTACGCGCTGCGTGCCCTAGACGCCGCGGCGGCCGGCCGGCAACGGATCGCCGAGCTAGCACGCGGAGACGTGGGCGACCTGGCGCTGGCCGCGGCGCCGGCGGTCAGCACCTACGTCCTCCCCATGATCCTCAAGCGCTTCGCCGTCGCGTACCCGAACGTCGAGCTCGCCGTACGGACCGGGCACTCCGAGGAGCTGGTCGAGCTCGTGTTGAGCGAAGAGGTCGATCTCGGCCTCGTCCGCGACATTCGCCATCCGATGATCCAGGCCACGCCGTTGTACGAGGACGAGCTCGTGCTCGTCGCGAGCCCCGAGCATGCGGCGGCGGCCGCGGGAGCGATCCGAGCCGACGAGCTGAGCCGCGAGCAGCTGATCCTCTTCGACCGCACCTCGAGCTACCACGAGCTCACGAACTCCTACTTCCGGGAGGCCGGCGTCGTGCCGCGCAACGTGATGGAGCTCGACAACATCGACGCTGCAAAGAAGATGGTCGAGCACGGCCTCGGCTTCGCGCTCCTGCCGCACACGGCGATTGCCGGTGAGCTCGAGGCGGGATCGCTGAGCGCGGTCGCGATGGTCGATGCCCCGGTGGTACGCCGCCGGATCGTCGCGATCCGACGCGAGGATGCCGGCCCGGCTACGGGCGCGGTGGCTGCATTCCTCTCCTCGCTCGAAGAGATGCGCCCCGATCTGCGGCGCAGCGCGTCGCGCCCCTCGTAGCCACTCGGCGCCACCTGTAACACGCGGTCCCCCGGCTAGATTTGCAGCATGTCGGCCGTTCCGAACCGGCGCACGTTCGCCCGCCTGCTGGGATTCCTCAGCCCGCACAAGGCCTCCCTGGCAGTCTCGACCGCGCTCGCAGTCGCGTACCAAGGCGCCGGTATCGCCGTGATCTGGGTCACCAAGGAGATCATCGACAACGCACTCAGGCCCCGCGACTCGGGCAAGCTATGGCTGTTCGTGGGCTTGATCGTCGGGCTCGGAGTCCTGCGAGCAGTGCTGATGTACGGCCGCAGGATGATCTCCGGCCGGCAGGCGCTCGCGGTCGAGATGGACATGCGCCAGGGGATGTATTCGCACCTCGTCCGGCTCTCCTTCGGCTTCTACGACCGCCACCAGACCGGACAGCTGATGTCGCGAGCGACCGTCGACCTGCAGGGGGTGCGCTTCTTCCTCGGCTACGGGTTGATCTTCTTCTTCCAGAACATGCTCACGGTCGTCTTCGTCACCGCCGTGTTGCTCGTCTTCCAGTGGAAGCTGGCCCTGATTGCGCTCGCGATCACGCCGGTCTTAGTCGTGCTCGCCTATCGCTACAGCCGAATCTCCCACCCGACGCTGCGCGAGGTCCAGCAGAAGCTCGCCGACGTGGCGACCGTCGCGGAGGAAAACATCGTCGGCGTCCACGTCGTCAAGTCCTTCGCGCAGGAGCCCCAGGAGGAGCAGAAATTCCGCAACCGCTCCGAGGCCGTGTTCCACCAGACGATCAAGGCGAACCGCCAGCGCGCGCTCTACGTGCCCTTTATCTCCTGGGTCCCCCTCGTCGCCCAGGCGGCCGTGCTGCTCGTCGGGGCGCGCATGGTCACGAGCGGCGCGCTCTCGGTCGGAGGCTTCGTGGCCTTCAACCTCTATCTCGGCATGCTCGTGATGCCGCTGCGCTCGCTCGGCATGTGGATCGGGCAGGCCCAGCGCGCGACCGCAGCGGGTGAGCGCATCTTCGAGGTCATGGACGAGCCTGAGGAGGTCACCGACCGGCCCGGCGCCGTCGAGCTACCCCCTGGCGGCGGCCGCCTCGTTTTCGAGGACGTCGGCTTCGAGTACATGGATGGCCACCCCGTGCTCGAGGACGTGAACCTCGACGTGTCGCCCGGCCAGACGATCGCGCTGATCGGTCACACGGGGTCGGGCAAGACGACCTTGACCTCGCTCGTGCCGCGCTTCTACGACGTCACCTCGGGCCGGGTCACGATCGACGGCACGGACGTTCGCGATGTGACGTTGCGCTCCCTCCGCAGGGAGATTGGGGTCATCTCGCAGGACACGTTCCTCTTCTCGGCGAGCGTGCGCGAGAACATCACGTTCGGCGCGCCGGACCTGAGCGACGAGGAGGTCGAGCGCGTGGCCCGGCTCGCGCAGGCACACGAGTTCGTCGAGCAGTTGCCCGACCGCTACGACACGGTGATCGGCGAGCGGGGCATCACGCTCTCCGGCGGCCAGCGCCAGCGGCTCGCGATCGCGCGCGCGATCGCGGTCGACCCGCGCATCCTGATCCTCGACGACGCCACCGCCTCGGTGGACGCGACGACGGAGGCGCGCATCCGGCTAGGGCTGCGCGAGGCGATGAAGGGCCGGACGACGCTGATCATCGCCCACCGCCTCTCGACGATCTCCCTCGCCGACGAGATCGTCGTCGTGGACGAGGGGCGGATCGTCGCCCGAGGCGCGCACGATCAGCTCCTCGAGCAGAGCGACGTCTACCGCGACATCTACGAGCACGGACTGCTGGAACGCCAGTTCGCGGACGCGGTCGAGGCGCGGGCGGTTTGAGGGTCTGGCAGCCCGGCGGTCACCTGATGCGCGAGCGGGGCGCGCAGGTCGACGACTGGTCCTGGCGCCGCACACGCCGCCGTCTCGCTGCGCTCGCGCGGCTGGCCGCTCCGTACAAGACCCGCACGATCCTCTCGCTGTTCTCTCTGCTCGCGGCGACCGCGACGGCTCTCGCCCCGCCGTTTCTCTCCAAGTATGCGCTGGACGACGGCATCCGCCAGCACGACTTCGGGAAGCTCTGGTGGATCGTCGGCGCTTTTCTCGTAGCCGGGCTGGCGAACTGGGCGATGAGCTACCTCCAGACGTACCTGACCGGCTGGGTCGGCGAGCGGATCCTCGCGGACCTGCGGATCAAGCTCTTCGGGCACTTGCAGCGGCTCTCGCTCGGGTTCTTCGAGCGCACCCGGGCCGGCGTGATCATCAGCCGCCTGACGAACGACGTGGAGGCGCTCGACCAACTCGTCACCGACGGCGTCACCACGCTCGTCCAGAGCACGCTGACCCTCGTCGGCACGGCCATTCTGCTGTTCGTCCTCGACTGGAGACTGGCGCTCGCAACGCTGGCCGTGATCCCGATCATGAGCGTGGGGACGATCCTGTTCCGCGTCTACTCGTCCCGCGCCTACGCGGCGGTCCGCGAACGGCTCGGGCTCGTCACCGCCACGCTCGCGGAGGACATCGCGGGGATGCGGATCGTCCAGGCGTTCACGCGCGAGGACCGGAACATCGAGAACTTCCGCGAGGTCACGGGACGCTACCGCGAGGCGAACATGCAGACGGTCGTCCTGAACGCCCTCTACTTCCCGTTCGTCGACCTGGTCTCTTCCGTCGCCCTGGCCGTCGTGCTCGGCTACGGCGGACACCTCTACTTCCAGGGCAGCGTCACGCTCGGAACCCTGTTCGCCTTCATGCTCTACGTGCAGAACTTCTTCGACCCGGTGCAGCAGCTCTCGCAGCTCTACAGCACGTTCCTCTCCGCGACCGCGGCGCTCGACAAGATCATGGACGTCCTGGAGGAAGAGCCCGAGGTGCTCGACAAGCCCGGGGCGCGCGAGCTGTCACCGGTCGAAGGTCACGTCCGTTTCGAGAGCCTGCGGTTCGGCTACGGCGAGGGGCCGGACGTCCTGCACGGGCTCGACCTCGACGTCCCTGCCGGCACCACGGTCGCGCTCGTGGGCCACACGGGCGCGGGCAAGTCGACGATCGCGAAGCTCCTGGCCCGCTTCTACGACCCGCGCGAGGGCCGCATCACGATCGACGGCACCGATCCTCGCGACGTGACCCAGGCTTCGCTTCGCCGCCAGCTCGGGATCGTGCCCCAGGAAGGCTTCCTCTTCGCCGGCACCGTGACCGACAACATCGCGTTCGGACGGCCGGGGGCCTCGCCCGAGGACGTCGTCCGGGCGGCCCAGGCCGTCGGTGCGCACGACTTCATCCTGCGGCTCGAGGACGGTTACGAGACCGACCTGCAGGAGCGCGGCACCCGTCTGTCCCTCGGGCAGCGGCAGCTCGTCGCCCTGGCGCGGGCCCTGCTCGCCGACCCGCGGATCCTGATCCTGGACGAGGCCACGTCGTCGGTGGACATCGGCACCGAGCGCAAGATCGAGCAGGCGCTGCGCCTGCTGCTGTCAGGGCGGACGGCATTCATCATCGCCCACCGGCTCTCGACGATCCGCGACGCCGACCTGATCGTGGTGCTCGAGCACGGCCGGATCGTCGAACAAGGGAACCACGACGAGCTCTTGCGCAAGCGCGGCCTCTACACGTCTCTCTACGGAGACTGGGCTGCCGACGTCGCCTGAGCTAGCGAGTTGAGAACCTGCCGCGGAGACGCCGGGGGTGGCGATCGCTGCGGTAGCGATATGTCGCCCCGGCCCGGAAGCTGACCCTCCAGACGACGGTGCCGCGGAAGCGGACACCGGTGCGTCTCGAGACCCGCGGGCCGGTGAGCCGGAAGTTGTCACGCCGGCTGCGGTCGACGACCGTGACGACGTACGTGCCGCCGGGGATCGACTTGAAGCGCCCAGAGAGGGCGAGCGGAAGGTGATGCGCAACCCGCGTCCGGCGGTCCCGGTCAGGCGCAGCGCGAACGTCGCGATCACCGTCTTCGCGGCATCGACCGTGACCGTACAGGTACCTGTGCCGGAACACAGGCCGCCCGAATGGCGCCGCGGCGCCGCCTTTCACCCACGTAAGTCCTCCCCCGCCGTGGCAATGGTCGGGCTAGAATTCCCCACCCCTTGCGGGGTCGTCTAATGGTAGGACGCCCGGCTCTGGACCGGGTAGTCTAGGTTCGAATCCTAGCCCCGCAGCCTTCTGAAGAGCTTTGCCCGGCCGCTTTTTGCCCGGCCGGGTTTCGCCTCGAACGCTACACTTCCGCAGCTCGGCGCATTCGTCTAGTGGCCTAGGACACCGCCCTCTCACGGCGGCGGCACGGGTTCGAATCCCGTATGCGCCTCCTACGCCCGCGCTAAGGTGGACACGTCGTGTTTCGACGGGTCCTTGCGGTCGGGGCACTCGCAACTGCCGCGGCTGTCCTGGCTGGAACTCTCTCGCACCCGGCGCGCTCGGTCGCCCCGACGGAGGTCGCCCGCGGCGAAGTCGAGCAGCTTTCGGCGAGCGGCTGCGGCGTCGAGCGCTGGCCGATCAAGACGTTGACCGACGCTGCGGCACGAAACGTCGTTCTCCGCTCACGGGCCAGCACCGTCGAGGAGCTGCGGGCACTGCCGAATCCCGGTGCCGGCTTCAGCACGCCTCGGCTGCACGGGCCCGAGACGACCACCTACCGTGCCCGGGTACGGCTCGTGGAGTTGAAAACGGAGCCGGACCTGGACATCCACCTCGTGGTCGCGAGCCTGGCAACCCGCCGCAAGATGATCGCCGAGTTCCCCAGCCCGACCTGCACGAAGGGGGCCCGCGGGCGCAGCTTGATGACCCGCGCCCGAAACGCCCTCATTGCCGCCTGCGGCCCGTCCCGGTCCTCCTGGCGCCGACTGACCGGGACCGCGACCATCGCCGGGGTCGGCTTCTTCGACGTCCTGCACGGCCAGCGAGGCGTCGCCCCGAATGGGATCGAGCTGCATCCCGTCACGGCATTGCGCGTGCGCTGCCGCTAGCGCCTAACGTCTAACGCGGTAGTTGCCCTTGGCCTTCACGGTGCAGGCGCGCTGGCAGGAGACAACCGAGTACTTCGTGCGAACGGCTTTCTTGGGGATGCGGTAGCGGACGCGGAAGGCTCCGTTCGCGTTCGGGGTCGCGCGGAGCCTCTTCGCCTTCGCCCTCGGACGCTTGATCGTGATCGTCACACGCTCGCCCGGGACGAAGCCGGTTCCCCTGATCGTCACCAGGCGCTTGCGCCGGACGCGCGTAGGCGTGATGCGCTGCTTCGCCGGGTCGACCGTGACCGTGACCGTTTGCTGAGCGCGGTTTCCTCCCCGATCCGTCGCCACCACGGTGACCTGGTTTGCACCGGGCCGGACGAACCTGGCACTGACGTTTGCTCCGGTCAGCGCCGGGGGCTCTTTCACGGACCCCGCCGCGAACGTCCACACGATGCTGCCTGCGGGGACCGCGGCAAAGCTGTCGACCGCGGTGCCGGCGAACGCGACGGGTTGCCCCAGGGGAACCTTCGCGGGCGTTGCAGTCGCTGCCAGAGACGGCGGGAGGTAGTCGCCGAAGCTGGCGGCCACCCGACCTGCGGCGCCGGCCTGGCGGATTAGCGCGAGGAAGTTGCCGGGTGTGTCCGCGACGAAGCTCGGCACCGTGAAGAGGTTGACGTCCTGGCCCGTGCCGGGATCAAGCGGCAGCGGTGGTCCGGGGACGGCGCCGGAGAAGACGCGAAGGTAGGAAAGCTCCTTCCCGTCCGGACCGGTCCCGACGTAGCCGACGACCGGCTGGCCGCCCGGACCGACGACGGGTATCGCGTCCTTTCCGACCGGGACGTCGGCGAGCTTGGTCGGAGCGCTGAAGGGCGTCGCAGCGCCCGCGTCCACGGTGTCGAAGTGGATCCGGGCCGTGTTCGTGGCCGTGTTGTTTACCCGGAACGTCACGATGCCCTTGCTGGCCGAGGTCAGCGCAGCGCGCGGGAACTCGGTGTTCTCGTTCGTCGCTCCGAGCGCGCCCATGTCGACCCTTCCGAGGCTTTCCCACGCGCCATCCTGAGCGATGTCGCGCTTGCGGTAGGCCGCGGCGCCGAAGCTCGCGCCCACGTCCACCCGCGCGAAGGCGAGTGCGAGGCCCGCAGTCGTGACCGCAACCGAGGGCTCGTCCTTGCCCGTCGCGTCGATCTCTTCGCTGTGCAGCGTCCCGTTCACGATGCGGTCGGCCGTCGGATGGCCGCCGGTGTTCGTGCCGATCACGATCGCGTTGCCCCGAGCGTCGATGCCGACGTCCTCGCAGATCGTGTTCGTCAGCGGGCCGACACGTGTCCAGGCTGATCCGCCGGCCGGTAGAACGGCGGCCCAGAGCTCGGGGACGGAGTTGTCCGTGTAACAGACCACCGCGGCCCCGGCCTCGTTCACGGCGAGCACACGCCGGTGGTGAAGGCCCACGAACGGCGGCGGGATTTGCGCGGTCTGAGTGGCGGCGCTGATCTCGACGGGAGCCCCCGCTTGGCCGTTGCTCAGACGGCGGCCGTACAGCTTCCCCCCGTCCGTGAACACGACAAGCGCGTCACCCGCGTTGTTCCCGGCCAGCGCTGCCCCGGCGACGGCGTTGCCCCGGTCGGCGAAGACCGGCGCCCGGAACGTCCCGTCCTGCGCGAAAGAGACGTACAGCCGCTTCGCGCCCGCCGTCTCCTGGACGAAGCCAGCCCAGGCGCGACGACTGCCGATCGAGGCGCCGACGTCTTCGGCGTCCTTGCCGGTGTTCGCGTCGACGAGCACTGGCGAGAGCAGCGCCGCATCGCCCCGGCCGAGGCCGGCCAGCGCGACTGCCACTGCAACCAGCAGCAGCACCCGCAATCTTCCGTCCCCGATGACCTTCCCCCTCATGACCCGGGCCTAAGTGTGGCTGACCGACGCGAAAACGCAAAGCCGAGACACCGCTCGTGAAGCTCGTGCTTTAGGCGCCCAGGTCGACTTCGCGCCGAACTGTGCCGGCACGCGGGTGGCGCGCCTCGATCCCGAGGGTGCCGCCCTGGGTGGCGTCCACCACCCATTCGAGCTTTGTCCGGTCGCTGGTCGAGTCGTCGTCTCCCCACCACAGCAACGAGCGGCGCTGGACGCGGCCCTCGAGCTGCCCCGTCTCCGTCTTCGCTTCCCCTGCGACCACCCGGGCTCCTTCCGGAAGGGTCAGCTCGACCTCGAGCGGCCGGACGGCGTTCCGCTCCTTCGCCTTCTCGGTCACGTTCGTGGGCAGCCAGCCTGTGTTTTGGAGCACAAGGCGCACGAGACGCGACGTGTCGCCGACCCGCTCGACCTCGAGTGAGTGGATTTCCAGCCGCGGCGAGACCAGCAGGTGGAAGATCGCAAGCTCCGTGTGGGGCGCGATCTCAGCCTCCAGGAACTTCGGGGGAGCGTTCGCCCAGGCATTCATCATGTCCCACCCGCCGAGCTCGACCGGGCCCAGCTGCGGGTGCTCGAACGGGTACCAGTCCACCCACCCCTTGCCCTCGAGCTGCTCGTCGCTCCAGCGCAGGAGCTTGAGGTCGTCCTCCGCCGGGTGGTCGCGGATCCATTCGACCAAGTGGTAATCCTCGATCCCCGCCTGGCGCTGCGGGCTCCAGAACTCCGTCGTCCACGAGAAGACGCCGAGATGGTCGTACATCCAGTCGTCCGCGCCGCCCGTGATCACCTTCTTGGGGTCGTACTTGAACTCGTGGAAGATCGACACGGCTGGGTAGCCGGTCAGCTTCGTCGCGTACTCGCCGATCAGCTTGTACGCGCGCAGGTCCGGCGTCGGGAAGTGGTCGTCGTCGTGGCCGCTGTAGGGGCGGAGATGGACGCCGCTGAACGTGTGGTAGGCGATGTGGCCCGTGATGTTGGGCCGTTCGACGACCGCCTGCACCATGGCGCGGGTCTCGGGCTCGGAGGCGGGGTACGGCCCTGCCCCCTGCTGCTCGCTCTCCGTCGCCCAGTCCGCCGGGAAGTTCCGGTTCAGGTCGAGGCCCTCGAGGGGTTTCGCCAGCTTGATGCTGACCCCGTCGAAGTTCTTGATCGTCCCCTCCCACAACACGCGGTAGAACTCGCCGTCCCCCGCTGCCTCGTCGGGCTCGCGCCGAATCAGCATGCGAGGGTCGTCGGGGTGCGGTTTCCAGGCGCCGTTGGGATCCCGCAGCCGCATCATCAGAATCCGGCCGTCCCCGTCGACGTCTTCTTCGTGCAGGCCGTCCTCCGGCGCGGCGAGCGGCCATGCGCGCACGCTCGAGCGGGTGAAGCGCGGCCGGTCCGCCAGCGCCAACTCGGCGCCGTCGGGGTTGAGCCGAGGAATCACGTAGAACGCCCGCGTCTCGAGGGCGTGCGTGACACGCGCGTCAGATCCGTGATCGGTGACCAGCCGGTTCAGAAGGTGAAGCGCGGCGGTCGACCCGGTCACCTCCGCCGAGTGGATGTTCGCCTCGATCAGGAACGCGGGCTTCTCCGCAGCGGGGCCCGTCTCCGCATTCGTGACGGTCGCCAGCCAGATGTCGCGGCCCTCGAACGACTTCCCGATCGACTCGAGCTCGAAGAGGCCCGGATGCTCGGCGGCCCAGCCCTCGAGAATCCGGGTCAGGTCGTCGTAACGATAGAAACGGTCGAACGCGATCGGCACTACGCGCCGAGCTCTGCCAGCAGCGGCGACGTATCCAGTGGGTCGAAGCCCAGCCGCGCCGCGATCTCCTCGCTCGACGGACGCGTCCCCTCCGCGAAGAGGCTGCGCAGGCGCTCGCCGGTCTCGGGACGCTGCCACCACTCCTCGCCGATCTCCTGCTCCAGGTACGCGCGGAGTTGCGCGGCGCGGATCCACGCTCGGAGATAGTCGGCGGAGTAGAAACCCGCGTCCATGTCGGCGAGGTATCCGTCCTCGCGATACACCAGGCCCGTCGCCGCGGTGAGCCGCTCCGAGTATCCCTTCGGCGTGCCGCCGTCCTCGTCGAATCGGGACCAGAACTCGAGCTCGAACTGGAGCTTGGCCGTGTAGCGCCTGAAGAGCAATGCCTCGAGAAACACCGTCGCCTCCGCGTTTTCTCGCGCCTGCTCCTCCGAGAGGCCGAAATGCTCGCGATGCCACTCAGGCTGCCGCGAGATCGCCTCCACGATGTACGAGTAGATCTCCGTCAGCGCATGGTCCCGCGAGAGGTTGCGGAAGGTGTACGGCAGGCCGGGGTCGACGCCTGCGTAGTGGAGCGCATGGCCTGCCTCGTGCAGGAACGCCTGGTAGTCGTGCAACCCGCCCTGCGCCCGGGTGATCAAGTGCACGAGGGTCGGTGGATCGGACGGGATCACGCAGGCTCGCGGCGACTTCTGGGGCCGGTCGTCGAGGTCGAGCTTGATGTTCGGCTCGTTCTCGAGATCGAACCCCAGCCGGCGCAGCGTCTCGACGCACACCTCGACGGCGCGGTCCTTCGTGTAGGTGGACTCGAGCGGCGAGAGCCGGCGCAGGAACGAGACGTGGTACGAGGACGGTGTCTCCTCGCGTTCCGGTCCGAGCAGGCGCTCGAACCAGCGGTCGCGCAGGCCCACGTACACCGGTTCGGCCGCCGCGCTGGCCTGGGCGAGAGCGCGCTCGAGGTCACGCACCGAGATGCCCTTTTCCTCCTCAGTCCTGGCAACGGGGTCGGCTTCGCCGGAGACGTCGGCTTCGAGCTCCTCTACCGCGCGGAGCAACTCGCGCCGCTCGTCGTTGAAGGCGGCGGAGGTATCGGCGGCCCGGCGCCCGAGCTCCTCGCGATCGGCGTACTCGGAGAGAATCGCCTGCCGCGCCTGGGCCGTCCGCAGCGGCAGGTCCTCGCCGCCGAACTCGACTCGCGCCGCGAGGATCGCGTTCTCGAGGGCATCCTCGCGCTCTGCGATCTCCGCTGCGATCAGGCCGGCTTCGCAGGTCTTGCGGAGCCGATACAGGCGTTCGCGGTCCTCGTCTGGAGCCTCGTCCTCGGCCCCGTGAAGGGAATCAAGCTGCTCGCGCGTGAAGAGGTCCGCGTACCGCTCGACGATCGCCGCGCGCTCGGAGACCTCTTTCTCGCCGACCCGCACCGCGCGCCCCTCTTCGCAGCGCTCGTACAGATAGCGGCGGAGCCGGTTCTCATATTCGGCAGGAGATCGGACCGCAGCGACACTCATCGGCCGGGCAATTTACCTGAGACGCACCCGGCGCTAAGTGGCCATGGGTTGACCCTCAATGTCGGTTTGCCCGGCCGCACCGGCAAAGCCGGCACGGCCTCCAGTCGGCATCGCAAGCGACGCCTCAGCTGAGCTGATCACGGCCCCGCGAGCTTCCGGACGACTTCGCTCAGCTGCTCCAACGTGAAGGGCTTTTCCAGGATGCCTTCAACCGCGGCCCGACGCGCGGCATCGATCTCGACCGACCCCGTGAAGAGCGCCACCGCCGGGCCGCGCTCCTTGGCCCGCATGCGCTCGAGCAGTTCCAGGCCGTCACCGTCGCCGAGATGCACGTCGAGGAGGACGACGTCCACGCCTTCGTCCAACCACAACTGCTCCCCCGCCGCGACGCTGTCGGCCTCGAGCACCTGGTAGCCCTCGAGCTCGAGATTCACGCGGCAGAGCATTCTCAGCGCGTCGTCGTTCTCGACGACGAGCACGGTACGGCCCTGGGCAGCCATCCTGGCGCGGCGAGTCTACCGGCGACTAAGATCGCCCCGATGAGACCGAGCGTCTCGAGCGGGGAGCGTGAGGGATACGCGACAGCCGTTACGGGTCTCTGGCGCAGTCTTTCCCGGGCGCTCGTGGACCTCGAGGCGATCGCCGCCGAACCGGACGAGCTGACCGACGAGGCGATCGGCGAGCTCGCCTCCCTCCAGTACTCGCTACATGCCGCGGCGGAACTGGCCGCAGGAATCCAGCCGCCTGACGGTGTCGAGCCTGTGCACACCGAGCTCGCAGCCGCGCTGGCGGCCGCAAGGGACGGCACCGGCGAGGTGGTGGAAGCGCTCGAGACAGGCGGCACGCTGGCCGCTGAGCCGCTGGTCCCGGAGTGGCGTGGAGCACTCTTCCGCGTGCGGCTCGCGCGCATGCGGATCGCCGCGCCGAAGCCGCCTCCTGCCGTGACTCCCTTGGAGGAACCGCCCTCGTTTCCGGTCACCGCGCTGGCTGCGACCCTGCTCGCGATCACCGGTACGGCGCTGTTCGCTGCAGGTACGACGACCGCCTCGTGGCCGACCTGGACGGCCGGGTTGTTGCTCTTTTGCGGGGCAATTCTCGTTTTCCAGCCCCGGCCGTAACTGCTTGGGCCGCTGAGACGTTTTATTATGCAGAAGCAGTAAATCTGCGGCCGCCCGCTTGGGCGAGAAAGCGAGCATGGAAGACCTTCTGCCCCGCCCATCAGCTCAGTTCAGACGCCGTGCGTGGGTTCAGTTTCAGCGCGCGTTCGATCCGCTCGCACCACCCCGGGCGCTCCCCGGAGCAGCCATGCGTGCGAGCGATTCCTCGCGGCCGAGCAGCTCCAGGC
Organism: Actinomycetota bacterium; assembly: GCA_030854475.1. GTDB lineage: Bacteria > Actinomycetota > Thermoleophilia > Gaiellales > Gaiellaceae > JALYTD01. The sequence goes on along the minus strand of JALYTD010000105.1, from coordinate 30,698 downwards.
TCTCGAAGAGGCCGGGGGAAACCGTCGATCCGGTCACGGCAAGGCGGATGGGCTGGAACGCCTGACGCGGCTTCAGGCCGAGGCGCTCCGCCACCGCTCGTAAAGCCGACTCGATTCGCTCAGCTTCGAATGGCTCGACCTCGGCGAGCGCGTCGATGGCTGCGGACAACATGGTTCCATCCTCGAACTGGTCGGCATCCGGCGCGACCGGCCCGAAGAGGAACCCGGCGAACTCCGGGAACTCTCCGAGCGTCGCGATCTTCTCCTGGACGAGCGGCCCCGCCTTGCGCACGAGCTCTTCATCCCAGTCATAGCCGCGCTCTCGCAAGTAGGCCACGAGCCGGTCGGCGTACTCGTCCGGCGGCAGCGCGCGGAGGTACACGCCGTTCATGTGGGCCAGCTTCTCGCAGTCGAAGGTGGCGGCACTCTTGCCAACGCGCTCGAGCGAGAAGCGCTCGACGAGCTCATCCCGCGTCATCAGCTCCGTGTGGTCGTCGAAGCTCCAGCCGAGCAGGGCGAGGTAGTTGACGAGCGCCTCGGGGATGAATCCCTCGCGGCGAAACTCCTCGACGGTGATCGCGCCGTGGCGCTTCGAGAGCTTCTTGCCATCCGGCCCGTTCAGTAGCGGCGCATGGGCGTACTTCGGCAGCTCCGCACCGAGCGCCTCGAGGATCCGCAGCTGCTTGGGCGTGTTCGAGACGTGGTCCTGGGCGCGGATCACGTGCGTGATCCCGTCGAGCAGGTCCTCGAGCGGAGAGACGAAGTTGTAGGTCGGACGCCCGTCGGACCGGACGAGCACCACGTCCTCGAGCTTTTCGTTCGGATACTCGATCCGCCCCAGCACCAGGTCGTCCCAGGCGGTCGAGCCTTCGTCAGGCATCCGAAAGCGAATCGCGCCCTCGTCCTCGTAGGCCTTGCCCTCGTCGACGAGCCGCTGCGCGACCTCCTGGGCATGCTCCATGCGGTCGAGCTGGAAGGTCAGCTCACCGTCCCAGTCCAACCCGAGCCACCGCAACGATTCCTGGATCTGGTCCGTCGCCTCGGCGACCTCGCGGCTGGTGTCCGTGTTCTCGATCCGCAGCCGGAACTCGCCGCCCTCGTGGCGGGCGAAGAGCCAGTTGAAGAGCGCGGTCCGAGCTCCTCCGATGTGCAGGTAGCCGGTCGGGCTCGGCGCGAAGCGGACTCGGACGGACACGTGAGTAGGGTAGTCGCCGTGTACCTGGGGGCTCACGTCTCGTCCTCGGGCGGGATCCACACGACGATCGACCGCATCGAGGCGATGGGCGGAGACGCGGTGCAGGTGTTCACGCAGAGCCCGCGCACGTGGCGGCCGACGAACCACGACCCGGCGAGCTTCGAGCGCTTCAAGGAGCGACGCGCCGAGGCTGGAATCAAGGGCGTCGCCTGCCATGCGCTCTACCTGATCAACCTGGCGAGCCCGAAGGAAGACATCTACGAGAAGTCGGTGACGGCGCTTCGGAACACCGTCGGCGTGGCGTGCGCGATCGAGGCCGACGCGGTCGTCTTCCACATCGGCTCCCACCTGGGCGCGGGCTTCGAGGTGGGGCTTCAGCATGTCGTGCCGGCGCTCGAAAGCGTCCTCGACCGCTGCTCGGAGACGACCTGGCTCTGCATGGAGAACTCAGCCGGCGCCGGAGGCACGATCGGCCGCTCGATCGAGGAGCTGGCGACGATCCTGGAGCGACTCGACCGGCATCCCCGCCTCGGCGTCTGCCTCGACTCCTGCCACCTGTTCGTGTCGGGTTTCGACGTCACCAAGCGGGAGGAGCTCGACCGTGTGCTCGACGAGCTCGACGAGGCGATCGGGCTCGACCGGCTTCGCTGCCTGCACGTCAACGACTCGAAAGCCCCCCTCGGCTCGAACCGAGACCGGCACGAGAACATCTGCGAGGGGATTCTCGGCGAGGAGCTCGGAGTCTTTCTGTCGCACCCCAAGCTCCAGGGCCTCCCGGCCTTGCTCGAGGTGCCCGGCAAGGCGGGCAAGGGCCCGGACGCGGACGAAGTCCGCAAGCTCAAGGAGCTGCACGCGCGGTGGACGAGTTGACGCTTATCTAGGATCCTCCGAGAAAGCGTGGAGATCCTCGTTGCGAACCACACGCTCTCGATCGGGGGCGGCGAGAGCTATCTGGTCACGGTCGCCGAGCAACTCCAGCGGCTCGGTCACCAGGTGACCGTGTTCGCGCCCGAGGAAGGCGAGTCCACGGAGGACACCCGCGAGCGAGGGTTGCGTGTAGTCACGCGAGAGCGAGACCTGCCCGACGAGCCCACTGTGATCTACGCGCTCGACAGCTTCGTCGCGTACCTGCTCGCCGACCTGTTTCCGACCACCCCGCAGGTCCACAACGTGCTCGCGGAGGAGTACGACCTGTGCGTGCCGCCCCAGCTACCCGGGATCACGGCCGCGGTCGTCGTCTTGCACAGCCGCGTCGAACACCGGGCGCAAGCGTTCGCGCACGGCCCCGAGATCGTGCGCCTGCGGCAACCCGTCGACACGCAGCGGTTTGCGCCACACACGCCGTTGCGCGACCCGCCACGGCGTGTGCTCCTGCTCGGCAACTATCTCCGCGCCGAGCGGCGTGCGGTCGTCGAGCGAGCGTGCAAGGAGCTCGGGCTCGAATGCGTCCAGGTCGGCGGGCCGAGCGGCTGCTACACGACCGCGCCGGAACAGCTCATCTGCGAGGCCGACATCGTGGTCGGAAAGGCCCGCGTGATCGTCGAGGCGATGGCGTGCGGCCGGGCCGCCTATGTCTACGACCGGCACGGCGGCGACGGCTGGGTGACTCCAGAACGGTATGACGCCTTCGAGGCGGACAACTTCGCCGGGCTCGCTGATGGCGCGCCCATGTCGGCAGCCCGGCTCCGCGCCGAGCTGGCGTGCTACCGGCCGGAAATGGGGCTCGTCAACCGCGAGCTCGCGCTGCTGAACCACGCCGCCTTCCGGCATGCCCATCAGCTCGTCGCGCTGTTTCGCCGGGTCGCGCCTGGGCGGTCTGCGGTCGACGGCCCCTTTCGCGAGCTCGCCCGACTCGTTCGCGTGCAGTGGTCGACCGAGCACCGGGCCGTCCGGCTCGCAGCGGAGCTCGAGAGCGTGGCCCAGGAGCGGAATCTGCTCGCCGCCGAGAACGAGCGGCTCCTCACGGAGCGTGCGAAGGCTTATGAGACCGCGGAGAGCACGATCGCTTGGGCGCGCGGCGCCGGCCTTGCTGCACGGGAGGCCGAGGCCCGCGAGCAGGCGTTGCTAACGACCCGGCGGGTTCGCTTCGCTAACGCAATAGCCCTCCCCATCGACAAGCTCCGCCAGCTGCGCGCTTCGCTCCGCCCCTCGTGGACGCGCTGAGACCTTCGGACCGTGCGCCGGGACTGTTCGTCGGCGACGACGTGGACCTTGCCGACGACGTCGAGATCGGTGCGCATGTCGTCGTCCACGCCGGAGTCACGGTCGCCTCCGGCTGCCGGATCGAGCACGGAGCGATCCTCGGCAAGCGGCCGAGCCTCGGCCCCCGGTCGGCGGCGCCACCCGATCAGCCTCCGCGGCTCGTGGTCTCGCCCGGAGCGGTGATCTGCAGCGGCGCAACGGTCTTCGCCGGCGTGCGGGTCGGCACGGGCACGATCGTCGGCGACCGGGCCTTCATCCGCGAGCGCACCAAGCTCGGGGGCGGGACGATCGTGGGCTACGGATCGGTAATCGGCAACGACGCGCAGATCGGGGACCGCGTGCGTCTCCAGTCACACGTCTTACTGAGCGCGTATTCGGTCGTTGAGGACGATGTGTTCATCGGACCGAACATGACGACGACGAACGACGATGAGATGGGTCGCGGGGAGCCCCGGCTGAAGCCGCCGACGCTCCGGCGCGGTTGCCGCATCGGAGGCGGGGCGATCCTCACCCCCGGTGTCGAGATCGGCGAGGAGGCATTCGTGGCTGCCGGCGCCGTCGTGACCCGCGATGTCCCGCCGAGGACAGTCGTGATGGGAGTACCGGCCCGGGTCGTCCGGGAAAAGACCTAGTTGCTCGGTGTGGGGCGAGCCTGGGCGAAGATCTTGAACGTCGGCTCGCCCAACGGAAGCTCGAAGAACTCCGGGTTCTGGCAGCCGAGCTCTTCTTCCCGGCTCTCGTAGCAGCTCTCGACCTCGACCCGGCACATCGGAAGCGGATGCCGCATGGCCCTCACCGCACCGAAGCCGCCGGCTGCCTCGGTCGCGCGCAGCATGTCGAGGTCGATCTCGACGTCGAAGATCTTCTGCATGCAGCCCATGTAGGTGTGGCCGAACTCGTTGTAGGAGTAGAGGAACGGGCAGCCGCGCTCGACGCACGCTGCCGGATAGACCACTTTGTCGCAGTGAACGTCACAGCGCCGGCACTCGGTTTCGTCCTGTGGGCGAAGCGGAAGCTCGCTCGGCGCGGACGTCTCGCTGGGTTGCATGTCCGTAGTGTGGGCGAAGGTGCACATCCGCCGCAAGACTTGACAAGTTGCGACTGACCGGCTAGCGAGCGATACCGATATGAATCCATCGAGCGCGGTATAGACGGCCACGGCGGCAAAGCCGCCATGGCCTCTAGGCCGGCATCGCAAGCGAAGCCGGCTGCGGCGTTGCAAATGATTTCAACCAGTGAGGAGGCGGTCCGCGATGTTCAGAACGTCCATCTGGGTGAACGCCTGGAAATCGGGCTCCCGGCCGTCGGGGTTCTCGTCGGCGCGAAACCACACCGCCTGCACGGTGCGCATGCCGGCCTCGGCGGCGCCGCGCACGTCCTCGAACAACCGGTCACCGACGAAAAGCGCGCGCTCGGGAGCCACGCCGAGAGCATCGAGCGCGACCCCGAAGATCTCGGGATGCGGTTTCCGCTTGCCGACCTCCGACGAAAACACGCTGACGTCGATCCGCTCCGCGACGCCCATTTGCTCGAGGTCGCGCCGCAAGAGCCAGCCGGGGTCGAACGCGTTCGAGACGATCCCGAGCCCTAGCCCCCTGCCACGCAGCGTGTCGAGTAGCGCGTGCGTCGTCGAGCCGAGCACACGCGCGGGATTCCACGCTTCGTGCTCGGCCTCGAGAAACGCCGTTAGCTGCTCGTCCGTCAACTCGAGCTCGAAGTCGCCGAACAGCCGGCGGACGACGCCCGGATATTCGATCTCCTCGAGCGTGCCGGGCTGCCAGAGCAGGGGAACGTAGTGCTCGCGAAAGTGCGCGAGGATCGCGGAGCCTTGATCGAGGCCGTCCCAGCCGACCGCGTCGAGCCCCGCGCGTTGTCCGGCTTCCTCGAGCTCGGGGTCGTACGCGAACTGCATCAGCGTGTCGCCCCAGTCGAAGAGAACCGCCTCGAGCACCCCGGCTAGGGTATCCGCGTGGCGCGCAAGATCCTCTGGGCGTCGCTCGCCCTCGCGCCCGTCACCTTCCTCGTCGATTTCGTCTTTCACGCGGACAAGGTCGTCCTGTTCTCGATGGCCGCCGCGTCCCTCGTGCCGCTCGCCTGGTTGATCGGCGAGGCGACCGAGCACGCAGCCGAGCACACCGGCCCTGGCATCGGCGGCTTCCTGAACGCGAGCTTCGGCAACGCTCCGGAGCTGATCATCGCCCTCTTCGCGATCAACAGTGGGCTCCCGGAGGTCGTCCGCGGCTCGCTGATCGGCAGCGTCGTCTCGAACCTCCTGCTCGTGCTCGGCTTCGCGCTCTCGACGCAGCGGGAGGCGCGAGTCGACCGCTCGTCGCTCCTCGTGCAGCTCGGCCTCGTCGGGATGGCCGTCCTGTTGTTTCTCGTCCCCTCCGTACCGGGTTGGGACGGAGACCCGGACCGCCACTCGCTCTGGGTGCTCACCGCTCCGGTGGCGATCGCCCTGCTGGCGCTCTACTTCGCCGTGACCCTCTACAACCTGCGGCGGCACCATCGTTCGCACCAAGGGGCGGAGGAGAAGCCGGAGGCGGTGCTCGGAGCCTGGTCGATGCGGCGCGCCCTCTTCTGGCTCGCCGCCGCCACTTCCGCAACTGCGGTGATCAGCGAGATCCTCGTGCACTCGCTCGATGCGTTCGCCCAGGCGGCCGGCCTATCGGAGTTTTTCATTGCCGCGGTGATCGTGGCGATCGTCGGCAACGCGGCCGAGCACGGCGGCGCGATCGTGATCGCAAGCCGCGGGAAGATGCGGCTCGCGAGCGAGATCGCAGTGTCCTCGGCGGCACAGGTTGCCTTGCTGGTGACGCCGGCGGTCGCCCTGCTGTCTTGGGTCGTGAAGCCGGCGCTGCCTCTCGCGTTTCGGCCGGTGGAGATCGCGACCATGGCAGCCTCGACACTGCTGGTGGGCGTCGTCGTCTACGACGGCTGCTCGAAGCGCTGGCACGGGGTGTTGTTGGTCTCCGCCTACATCGGCGTCGTGCTGATCTACCTGGCCTCCGGGAACCGCTGACCCGGCTCAGGCCCGCGCGAGCGCACCCAACGCGCGCGGGATAGCCTCGAGCGCGCCGTCGATGTCGGCATCCGAGACGTCGAGATGCGTGACCGCCCGGATGATCGTTGCGTGCACAGTCGACGAGAGGCCGACGCCGGCCTCGCGGAGCCGAGCGAGCGCCTCGGGCTTCTCCAACCCCAGTTGCGCCACGTCCACCTGGACGAAGTTCGTCTCCACGCGGTCGAGCTCGATGGGTACTCCGGCCGCCTCGAGACCCTCGGCGAGACGCCGAGCGCGCGCGTGGTCCTCGGCCAGGCGGTCGACGTGATGCTCGAGCGCATAGAGACCTGCGGCAGCGACCACGCCGGCCTGCCTCATGGCGCCGCCGAAGCGGTGCTTCAACAGGCGGGCCTCCTCCATCCGCTCGCTCGAACAGGCGACGAGCGCTCCGAGGGGACAACCCAGTCCTTTGGACAGGCACAGCGTCACGGTGTCGGTGCAGCGGCCGTACGACGCCGCCGGCACGCCGGCTGCGACCGAGGCGTTCATGAGCCGTGCACCGTCGAGATGCAGTCCCAGGCCAAGCTCGCGACACGTCCGCGAGACCTCCTCGACCTCCCCGAGCGGCCACACGCGCCCACCGGAGGCGTTGTGGGTGTTCTCGATCGAGACGACTCCGGGCACCGTGTAGCTCTCACGCCCGCGAATCGCACTGCGGATCTGTTCCGGGCTGACGCGGCCACCGTTCCCCGGCACTCCGCGCGCCTGCAGCCCCGAGTGCACGGCCGACCCACCGAACTCGGCGATGAAGACGTGGGAGGTCTCCTCCGCCAGGAGCTCGTCGCCCGGCTCGCCGAGCATGTGGAGCGCGATCTGGTTCGCCATCGTCGCCGTCGGCAGATAGACGGCCTCGTCCTGGCCGAGGAGCTCCGCGGCACGGGCCTCGAGCTCGTTGACGGTCGGATCCTCGCGCCGCTGCTCGTCGCCGACCACGGCCTGAGCCATCGCCTCGCGCATGCCCGCGGTGGGCCTGGTCGCGGTGTCGGAGCGGAGATCGATCACGGCTACATTCAACCGATGGACCTAGCTGCCTTGCAGGAGAAGCTGGACGCGCGCGGTCAGCCGTCCTTCCGAGCCGGCCAGGTTTGGGAATGGGCCACACGGGGGGCGAGCTCGTACGAGGAGATGACGAACCTCCCAGCCGCCTTGCGCGCCGAGCTCGCCGACGAGGTTCCGTTCTCGTCGCTGACGCTCGAACGCGAGGCACGCTCCCGCGACGGGACGGTCAAGGCCCTGTTCCGGACGGAAGACGGACATCCGGTCGAGGCCGTGCTGATGCGCTATCGCGACGGGCGCCGGTCGATTTGCGTCTCGTCCCAGTCCGGGTGCCCACTGACGTGCACCTTCTGCGCCACGGGTCAGATGCGCTTCCGCCGCAACCTCACCGCCTCAGAGATCCTCGACCAGGCTCTGCACTTCAGGCGCATGGAACCGATCGACCACGCGGTGTTCATGGGCATGGGCGAGCCGATGCTGAATCTCGACGAGGTCCTCGCCGCCACCCGCCGCCTGCCGGACCTCGGGGTCACGCACCGCCGCACGACGATCTCGACGGTCGGCTGGATGCCCGGCCTGCGGCGCTTCGTCGACGAGGTTGGGGAGCCGATCCGGCTCGCGCTCTCGCTTCACGCGGCCGAGCCCGGCCTGCGCTCCGAGCTGATGCCGGTCAACGACCGCTACCCCCTGCACGAGGTCGTGGCCGAGTGTCGCCGCTACTTCGAGCTGCGCCGCCGCAAGGTCTTCGTCGAGTACGTGATGCTCGCCGGGGTGAACGACCGCGTGGAGCAGGCGCGAGCACTCGCGGAGCTGCTCGACCCGAAGGTGTTCAAGGTGAACCTCATCCCGTACAACCCGACCGGGATGTTCGACGGCTCGTCGCGGAAGGCGATTGCGGCGTTCGAGAGCACGCTCCGCCGGGCCCGGATCCCCGTCACGACCCGGCTCACCCGCGGCCGCGACATCGACGCGGCCTGCGGACAGCTGGCGGGACAGGCTTAGCCCGCAGCGAAGTCGGCTGCCGACTTCCCGTCGTCCGTCCTCGCCTCGGCGTCCGCGCCTGCGGCCACGAGCAGGTCGACCAGGTCAGCGTCTCCGTTTTGCGCTGCGGCGTGAATCGGCGCGAATCCGCCCTCCTGGCGCGCGTTGACGTCGGCCCCGCGCTCGACGAGGAGACGGGCGGTCTTCGTCCGGCGCGCGGCCGCGGCGCTGTGCAGCGGCTGAACACGCATCGAGTTCCGGGCGACGGCGTTGACGTCGGCGCCGGCATCGATTAGCGCTCGCGCGGCGTCGGGGGTCCCGAAGAAGGCGGCGAGGTGAAGGGCGGTGAACCCGTCGGAGGACCAGGCAGCCGCCAGCTCAGGTTCGGCGTCGAGCAGCCCGCGGAGCCGCTCGGCTCGCCCGAGCGCCGCGGCCTCGAACACGTCGAGCTCATCCTGCGCATCCGCCTGCGCATCCGCGGCGTCCCTGCGGCCCGCATAGAGCTCCTGGAGCAGCGGCGAGACGTCCGCCAGGGCTACGCGCCTTTTTGAGCCTCGAGCTGCCGAGGCTCGGACGGCTGGTCGCTCAGGTCCGGGTGCTCCTCGAACTCGTACTTGACGATCGCCCGCTTGGCCGCCTTGACCTCGTCGAGCCGGCGGACGGGCCGGGAATGCGGCGCCTCTTTGAGCAACTCGGGCCGCTCTGACGCCTCACGGGCAATCGCCAGCATCGCGTCCGCGAACTCGTCGAGCGTCTCCTTCGCCTCCGTCTCCGTCGGCTCGACCATCAGCGCCTCGGGAACGATCAGCGGGAAGTAGATCGTCGGCGGGTGGAAGCCGTAGTCCATCAGGCGCTTGGCGACGTCGAGCGTCGTCACGCCGTGGTCGCGCTTGAGCTTCCGGCCGGAGAGTACGAACTCGTGCATGCAGAGGCGCTCGAAGGGCAGCTCGTAGGCTCCCTTTAACCGCGCGAGCAGGTAGTTCGCGTTCAGGACGGCGACCTCGGACATCTCCCGCAGCGCGGGGCCGTACGAGCGGATGAAGGCGTACGAGCGGACGAAGACCCCGAACGGCCCGGTGAACCCGCGCACCTTCCCGATCGTCTTCGGCCGGTCGTAGTCGAGCCCGAACCGGTCGCCGTCGCGCACGACCGCCGGCACCGGGAGGAACGGCTCGAGCATGTCGCGCACGGCAACCGGGCCTCCGCCGGGGCCTCCCCCGCCGTGCGGCTGCGAGAACGTCTTGTGCAGGTTGAAATGGACGATGTCGAACCCCATGTCGCCGGGCCGCGAGATCCCGCAGATCGCGTTCAGGTTCGCGCCGTCGTAGTACATGAGCGCTCCCGCGCCGTGGAAGATGCGCCCGATCTCCTCGATCCCCTCGTCGAAGAGGCCGAGGGTGGACGGATTGGTCAGCATCAGCCCAGCCGTCTGCGGCCCGACCTTCGCGCGGAGATCGTCCAGGTCGACGTTGCCGCGCGGGTCCGTCTTGACCCCGACGAGCGTGTAGCCCGCCATCGTCACGCTGGCCGGGTTGGTGCCGTGCGCGGTGTCCGGGATCACGACTTCCCGGCGCTGTTCGTCCTCGCCCCGGTCGGCGAAGTAGGCACGCATCAGCATGAGGCCGGTCAGCTCTCCCTGCGAGCCGGCGGCCGGCTGCAAGGAGACGGCGGGCAGGCCTACGATCTCAGCGAGGATTTCCTGCAGCCTCCACATCAGGTCGAGCGCGCCCTGGGCCCCGTCGTCTTCCTGCAGCGGGTGTAGGTCGCGGAAGCCGGGCAGCGAGACAACCCGCTCGTTCACGCGCGGGTTGTGTTTCATCGTGCAGGAGCCGAGGGGGTAGAAGCCGGTGTCCACGCCGAACGTGCGGTCGGCGAGAGCCGTGAAGTGACGGACGAGCTCGGGCTCGGCGACCTCCGGCAGGCGCGGCGCCCGCTTGCGTCGAAGCTCCTCCGGGACCTCCGCGGGCGGGAGATCGAGCCGCGGCAACGTCGAGGCACGCCGGCCCGGTCGTGACTTCTCGAAGATCAGCTTCATGCCGCGAGTGCCTCCGCGAGGCGGTCGATCTCCTCGGGCGTCTTGCGCTCGGTGACGCAGACGAGCAGCGCGTCTTCCATGCCGGCGTAGTCGCGCTTGAGCGCGTAACCCGGGTGCACGCCCCGCTCACGGGCCGCGGCGATCGCCTCCTCGGCGGGCCGTCCGACGCGGACTGCAAACTCCTTGAACGTTGCCTGATCTGGAAACAGAAGCTCGCAGCCGGCGTCCACGAGACGCTCCTGCGCATACCGCCCGAGCGCGAGGCAGGTCTCCCCCAGCTCGCGCAGACCTTGCGGTCCGAGCCAGGACAGGTGCATTAGCCCTGCGAGGGCGAGCAGCGTCTGGTTCGTCGTGATGTTGGAGGTAGCCTTCTCGCGGCGAATGTGCTGCTCGCGCGTCTGAAGCGTGAGCACGTAGCCACGTTTGCCCTCCACGTCGGTCGTCTCGCCGACGATGCGCCCGGGCATCCGCCGGATGAACTCGGACCGCACAGCCAAAAAACCATAGTGCGGCCCGCCGTAGCTCTGGTAGTTGCCGGCTGACTGGCCCTCGCCCAGCGCGATCGCGCAGCCGTAGGCGCCGGGCGCTTCCAGCACTCCGAGCGAAACCGGATCGACGTGCGCGACCGCGAGCGCCCCGGTCTCGTTTGCCGCAGCGGCCAGGTCAGGCGCAGGCTCGAGGCAGCCGAAGAAGTTCGGCTGCTGGAAGATCACGCACGCAGCGTCCTCGGCGGCGGCGCGCAGCTCGCCGGGGTCGGTAACGCCGTCCCGGTGAGGCACTTCGACGACCTCGAGCCCGAAGCCCGGCGCGTACGTCTTCACGACCTGTCGCACCTGGGGGTTGACCGCTTCAGCCAGCACGACCTTCGAGCGGCCGGTTGCGTGCTTGGCGACGTAGCAAGCGTCGGCGGCGACCGTGGTCCCGTCGTAGCCCGAGGCGTTGGAGACGTCCATGCCGGTCAGCTCGCAGATCGCGGTCTGGTACTCGAAGATCGCCTGGAGGACGCCCTGGCTCATCTCTGGCTGGTACGGCGTGTAGGCGGTCAGAAACTCGCCGCGCGCGAGCATCGCGTCCACGTAGGCGGGCACGTAGTGGTCGTAGATGCCGGCGCCGAGGAACGAGAGCTCACGGGTCATGTCGACGTTCCGCCCCGCCAGCTCGGTCAAATGGTCGACGAGCTCCTGCTCCGAGAGAGCCGGCTCGAGCTCAAGCTCGCGCTCGAACCGGACGCCTGCGGGGATCTGCTCGAACAGCTCGTCGATCGAAGAGACCCCGATCGCCTCGAGCATCGCCTCGCGGTCCGAGTCGGTGACTGACAGGTAGCCCACGGACGGTTACTGCTCGGCCAGCAGGCTTCGGTAGGCGCCCGCGTCAAGCAGTTGGTCGACCTCGCCCGGCTCCGTGAGGCGAATCCGAATCAGCCAGCCCTCGCCGTAGGGGTCCTCGTTCACGGTCTCGGGCTCGTCGACGACCTTCTGGTTGACCGCGACGACCTCGCCGGACAGCGGCGCGATCACGTCGGAGACCGCCTTCACGGACTCGACCTCGCCGTAGGAGCCGTCCTTGGCGATCGCCGCGCCCTCCGCGGGCGCCTCGCAATGCACGAGCTCGCCCAGTGCGTCCTGCGCGAACCACGTGATCCCGAGCGTCGCCTCGTCACCTTCGACCCGAGCCCAGTCGTGCTCGGAGTGATATTTCAGCTCCTCGGGGTAGCTCTCGGCTGCGGCCAACTAGGTCTCCTTCTGCTCGTAGATCGGCTTCTTCACGACGCGAGCCTTTCGCTCTCGCCCGCGCACGTCGATGGTGAGTTCCGTGTCCGGTTGGGCGCTCTCGATCTCGACGTAGCCCATGCCGATGCCACGGTCGAGCATCGGCGAGTGCGAGCCTGACGTCACCTCGCCGCCCTGGAGGATCGCCATGCCCTGGCGCGGAATCGCACGCTCCTCCATCACGAACGGGACGAGCTTGCGCTCGGGCCCCGCCTCCTTGATCCGGCGGAGCTCCTCCACGCCGGTGAAATCCTTCTCGAGCGCGCACGTCCAGCCGAGCCCTGCTGAGATCGCGTCCGTGTCCGGCCCGATGTCGTTCCCGTGCAGCGGGTAGCAGACCTCGAGCCGCAGGGTGTCGCGCGCGCCCAGGCCGCAGGGCACGGCGCCGCGATCGAGCACGCGGTCCCAGAGCCCGGCTGCATCCTCGGCCACCACCAACAGCTCAACGCCCTGCTCGCCCGTGTAGCCGGTGCGGTTGACCATGCACTCCAAGCCGTCGATCTCGCCCTGCGCGAACGTGAAGGCAGGCGCGTCGCCCACGCCGAGCTGTTCGAGCGACCGCGGCCCTTGCACGGCGATCAGCCCGTACTCGTCGGAGACGTCGCGCACGTCCGAGCCGGTGATCTCACGGTCGCGCAGCCACTCGAAGTCCCGCTCACGGTTCGAAGCGTTCACGACGAGCAGGTACCTGAACGGCTCGAGCTGGTAGACGATCAGGTCGTCGACGATCCCGCCCTGCTCGTTGGTCAGCAGCGTGTACTGCGCCTCGCCGGGCCCGATGCGCTCCAGATCGTTGGACAGCAGCGCCTGGAGCAACTCGCGGGCACGCGGCCCTTCCACCTCGAGCTCTCCCATGTGCGAAACGTCGAAAGCACCGGCATCCGTGCGGACGGCTCGGTGCTCCTGGATCACGCCCTCGTACTGGACGGGCATCTCCCAGCCGGCGAACGGAACCATCCGCGCGCCGAGCTCGACGTGCCGGTCATAAAGAGGCGTGCGGAGCAGCGTCTGCATCCGCGCCGGATGCTAGACGAGCCAATAAGTGAGCCGCCCCGGCCTCTGAGGGGAGGTCGGGGCGGCTCGGACCGGGTCATCGAGGGTTGACGCCTCAAGGTGTCAACCCGAGAGGGCGCGAGTCATTTACCGCACGCGCGAGATTTCGAAACCTCGGGGACAGGCGTGTGCGGCGGGTGCTTACGAGTCGCGCAGGAAGGAGGGCACCTCGAGGATGTCCTCCGGTACGTCGAAACCCTCGCGGCGGGGCTGAAGCTCGCCCTCCTCGCCGGCGAGCGTCTCCGCGGGCTGACGCCGGCGCGGCCGGTGCGGGCCGAACCCGGTCGCGATGACCGTGACGCGAACCTCGTCGGTGATGGACTCGTCGATCACGGCGCCGAAGATCACGTTCGCGTTGTGATCGGCGGCGCTGGTCACTACCTCAGCCGCCTCGTTGACCTCGAAGAGACCGATGCCGGGCCCGCCGGTGACGTTGAGCAGGATCCCGGTCGCGCCCTCGATCGACGCCTCGAGCAGCGGCGAGGAGACGGCGGCCTGCGCGGCTTCGGTGGCGCGGTTCTCGCCCGACGCTGCGCCGATGCCCATCAGCGCGGAGCCGGCGTCTCGCATGATCGTCCGGACGTCGGCGAAATCCAGGTTGACGAGGCCGGGGATCGTGATCAGGTCGGTGATCCCCTGGACGCCCTGGCGGAGCACGTCGTCCGCGAGCTTGAACGCATCGACGATCGAGGTCTGCTTCTCGACCACCTGCAGGAGGCGGTCGTTCTCGATCACGATCAAGGTGTCGACCTGGTCCCGCAGGTCCTCGATGCCCCGCTCGGCCTGCTGGGAACGCTTGCGGCCCTCGAACGAGAACGGCTTCGTGACCACCCCGACCGTGAGCGCGTCGAGCTCCTTCTTCGCGAGCTCGGCGACGATCGGCGCGCCGCCGGTCCCCGTTCCGCCACCCTCGCCGGCGGTGACGAAGACCATGTCCGCGCCCTTCAACGACTCTTTCAGCTCGTCTCGGCTCTCCTGAGCGGCCGCCTGTCCGATCACCGGATCCGCTCCGGCGCCCAGGCCTCGCGTCGCCTGCGACCCGATGTGGATCTTGACGTCGGCGTCGCACATCATCAGCGCCTGCGCGTCCGTGTTCACGGCGATGAAGTCGACGCCGGTGAGCCCGGCATCGACCATCCGGTTGACGGCGTTCGTGCCGCCGCCGCCGACACCGACGACTCGGATGACGGCGAGGAAATTCCCGCTTTGATCTCTCATGCTCAAGTTGACTCGACCTGAACCTTTACTGGAGACTACAGGCCTTCCACTACTCCCGGCATCGGAGCGTACGCACCGAAGTACCCGCTGTCAATGCCGTTCGGCCCGTTCTAACTCTCAACCTCTACCTTCGACTTCAGGGTTACGCCGCCACCGGGCGCGCCGGGACGCTGACGTCGATGTAACGGGCATCCGGCATCGTCGAGCGGACGATTGCGAGGATTCTCCCTGCAACCGCGAACTTCAGCGGCAGCAGGCGCGTGCTTCCCAGCCGGAGCTCCAGGCCGGAACGCAGGACGAACGAGACCTCCCCGTCCTCCAGCTTCACCAGGCGCACGTGAATCGGCCAACGCGCGGCCTGCAGAGCGGCAAGCGAGCGGATCGCCTCGACCCCTGCGGCGTCCTTCAGGGAGCCGTCCGACTGAACGTCGGCGGAGCCGGAGACCCAGATCCGCGGGAGAGCCGGGCCCGCGGCCTGCTCGACGCTGCGAATCACCCGGGCGTTCGCGGATACGAGCCAGGCGTCCGCCCCACGCCGGACGACCGCAATCGGCGCCTCGGCTCGCACGAAGACTTTGAGCGTGTGCGGAAACGCGCGGTCGAATCGGGCGCTCCCGACGTCCGGCAGCGTCTCGAGCCGGCGGGCGACTGAGGCAGCACCGACCTTGAGCAGGTTCGTGCCTTCGAGCGAGGCCAGCGCCGTGCGGACATGTGCCTGGACGCGCGGGGTGCCGCCCCGGACCTCGATCGTGCGCACTGCGAACATCGGCGTCTCACGCGCGATCGCATACGAGCCCGCCGCAAGTGCGAGGAGACCGAAGCCGACGAGCAGCGACCGCCCCGACGGCAGCAGGCGCAGCGTCCCGCCCCCGCCTCGAGGGATCGAGTGCGGAAACGGAACGACGGTCGTGCGGGCACGCTCCCGCGGAGGGGCACTCCCCATGCGGGCAGGTTCGGCGTGCCGGCGCCGCCTCCTACCAGTCCCCCGGATCAGAGGCGCGGGAGGTCGAGTGGGCCGAGGAACTGCACCTCGTGCTCGAGCTCCACTCCGTACTCCTCGTTCGCACGTCTGCGCGCTTCGGCCATCAGCGCGATCGCGTCAGCCGCGCTGGCGCCGTCCGCGTTCTCGATGAAGTTCGCGTGCCTGGGCGAGATCTGCGCGCCGCCGATACGGTGACCGCGAAGCCCGCAGGCCTCGAGCATCCGGCCCGCGGTCAGCTCGTGCTCCGGGTTCTTGAAGACACTGCCGAACGTGCGCTTGTTCGTGGGCTGCGCCGCCTTGCGCTGCGCGTTCAGCTCCGCCACCCGCGCCTTGATCTCTTCCGGCGGCCGCGGTGGAAGCCTGAACTCGGCTCTGGCCACCACTTGCCCGTCCCGGAGCTCGGAGTGACGGTACGAGAGCCCGAGCTCAGCGGGATCGAGCCAGCGGGAGCCCTCTGCGTCGACCACGAGCGCGCGCACGAGGATAGAGGCCCAGTCGCCGCCGTAGGCGCCCGCGTTCATGCGCACGCCGCCTCCAATCGTGCCGGGGATCGCACACGCGAACTCGAACTCCCCCAGCCCGCCCGCGCGCACTCGGTGGAGACAGACCGCATTCGCCGCACCGCCGCCCGCGACGAGCTGATCGTCCCGAACCCCCGCCTGCGCCAGGTCACCGTCGAGCTTCAAGACGAGCGCGTCGACACCGTCGTCCGCCACAAGCAGGTTCGAGCCGAGCCCAACCGTCGCGACCGGAAGGCCTTCCTCTCTTGCCCAGGCGAGCGCCTCTTCGATCTCGTCCACCGTGGTGGGGCGAGCGAACGCGGCGGCAGGGCCACCCGCCCCGAGCGTCGTGTAGCGCCCGAGCGAGACGTCCCTCTCTATGTTCACGCGAGGGCCTCGAGCAGCAACGGGACGGCGCGATCGACATCGCCGGCGCCGAAGGTGAGGACGCTGTCACCGGGCCGGGCCCGCTGCGCGACGAACCGCGCACCCTCCTCGATGCTCGGCATCCAGGCCACCGGCATTCCGGGTCGCCGCTCGGCCAGAGCCTCTACGACGCGCTTGCCGCTCACGACCTCCACGTGAGGCTCGTCGCGGGCCTGGTACACGTCCGTCACGGCGACCACGTCCGCGGACGCGAGCGCCTCTCCGAACTCCCAGGCCAGCCGCCGGGTGCGGGAGAAGAGGTGGGGTTGGAACAGGACGAGGAGGCGGCCGCCGTCGCGCAGAGCCTCGAGGTCCGCGGCAATTTCTGCCGGGTGGTGCGCGTAGCTGTCGACGACGTGGACTCCGCCGGCCTCGCCGCGCTGTTCGAGCCGCCGTCCGACGCCGCGAAACTCCGGCAGGACGGACTCGGCATCCGACCGTGGGATGCCTGCCAGCTCGAGCGCCGCGAGCGCCGCCGCGGCGTTGCGCCGGTTGTGCTCGCCGGGCACGCCTAGCTCGAGCTCGGCCGGCTCGAGCTCTTCGCCCCGCACGACGTTCGGCACCCCGGCCAGCCAGCTCGCAAACAGCTCCTCGACCTCCGCGCTCGACCCGAACTCTTGCGGATGGTCGAGGTCGACGTTGGTCACCACCGCGACCTGGGCCTCCAGCCGTGAGACCGTCCGGTCCGACTCGTCGCCTTCGACGACGAGCCATCCGGTCCCGGCTCGCGCGCTGCCCCCGAGTTGAGGCACCTCGCCGCCGATCAGGAACGAGGGGTCGTTCCCGAGCCGGTCGAGGCAGAAGGCGATCATGGCCGTTGTCGTCGTCTTTCCGTGCGAACCGGCCACGACGATCGATGGTTGGAGCGACACGAGCTCGGCCAGGATGTCCGCGCGCGGCTTGCCCTCGATCTGATCCTCGTACGCTGTCGAGCGCACGACTTCCCAGCCGCCCGGAGCCGTCGGGGTGGGCGAGATCTCGATCGGGACGCCCTCGAGCTGCGTCAGGTACGGCGTCTCGACTTTGTCCCAGCCGGCGACCTCGGCGCCCCATGCCTTCGCGAGCAGGGCGTAACCGGACAGACCGGCGCCGCCGATCCCCGCGAACCAGATTCGCCTGCCCTCAAGCGGGCCGGGCAAGCTGGAACAACTCCTCCGCGATCTCTTTTGCGGCCTCGGGGCGAGCGGCGCGAAGCATCGCTTCGCACATCCGCTCACGTCTCGCGCGATCGGCGAGGAGCTCCTCGAGACAGCCCGGAACCCGGCCGAGCTCCGACTCCGGGATCACGACCGCTCCGCCGGCCCGCTCGAAGTACGCAGCGTTCTTGGCCTGGTGATCGGCCGTGGCGTGCGGAAACGGAACCAGCACCGACGGCAGGCCGGCGGCCGCGAGCTCCCA
Source organism: Actinomycetota bacterium (assembly GCA_030854475.1). GTDB lineage: Bacteria > Actinomycetota > Thermoleophilia > Gaiellales > Gaiellaceae > JALYTD01. The sequence goes on along the minus strand of JALYTD010000105.1, from coordinate 12,879 downwards.
GACCGAGCCGCCGGCCCGAGCCAGAGCAAGGTTCGCCGCCGCCAACGCCGGGCCGAAGTCGTCCGTGAACGCGAGCAGCCGGTAGTCGTCACGCGAGACCTGTGGCCGCAATGACTCGTAGTCGCGCTCGCCGGAGAGATGCAGAACCGCCGGGCCTTCCGCCCCAAAGCGCTCCACGGCGAGCTCGTTCAGCGCCTTCGCTCCCTGGCTTCCGCCGAAGACGAGCAGGACCTCTCCGTCCTCCGGCAACTCGAAGCGGCTCCGCGCCTCGCGCTTCGAGATCGTGCGCGAGCGCTTCGGTATCGGCCGGCCGGTGACGCGGTACTTGCCGCCCTCCCGCCCCGCGATCGGAAACGAGAGGAAGACTCGCCGTGCAAACGGCGCGGCCAGCCGGTTCGCAAGGCCGAAATGCGCGTCCGCCTCCAGCAGCGCAGCCGGGATCCGCCGGAGAGCCGCCGCCGTGACCATCGGTCCGGCGACGTAGCCGCCGCCGCCGAGCACGACGTCCGGCCGCCGCGAGGCCAGAATGCGGCCGCACGCCCGTACCGCCCCGGCAGCCCGGACCGCCGCTCGACCGAGGTCGAGGCCTGCCCGCCGCGGAAAGCCGCTGATCTCGAACGGGTCGAACTCGAAGCCGGCCTCAGGAACGAGCCGAGCTTCGACGCGATCCGGCGACCCGGCGAACGTCACCCGTGCGCCGCGCGCGGCCAGCTCCTCCGCCACGGCGAGCGACGGCAGCACGTGGCCGGCCGTCCCTCCGGCTGCGATCAGGAATAGAAACTCGCCGTTCTCCGGCATGCCCGACAGCGATGTTAAGGAGGATGCCCACGCTGACGAGCGCAACGACGAGGCTGGAGCCGCCGTACGACACGAACGGCAGCGGGATTCCGGTCAACGGCGCGAGGCCCATCACGGCGGCGAGGTTGATCGCGGCCTGGCCACAGACGACCACGGTCAGCCCTGCGGCGAGTCGCTTTCCGAACGGATCCCTGCACCGCAGCGCGATCCGGAGCCCGACGTAGGCGAAGGTCGCGTATGCGGCGATCACGACCGCGGCGCCGACGAGGCCAAGCTCCTCACCGATGATCGCGAAGATCATGTCCGTGTGCGCCTCGGGCAGGAAGTTCGCCTTCTGCACGCTCTGACCGAGACCGACCCCGAAGAGCCCGCCCGAGCCCAGGCCGATCATGGCCTGCACGGTTTGGTAACCCGCTCCCTGCGCGTCGTGCCAGGGGTTGATGAAGCTGAAGAGCCGAGCGCGGCGGTAGGGCTCGAACCAGATCGCCGCCAGGCCGACGACCGCAGTGATCGCGAGCCCGCCGGCGAGCGGACGCACCGGGGTGCCCGAGATGAGCAGGACTCCGGCCAGCATGACGAGGATCGTGATCGCGGTCCCAAGGTCGGGCTCGACGAGCAGCAGGGCACAGAAGAGCAGGGCGACGAGGCCCATCGGGCGCCAAAGCTCCTTCAGGGTGCGCGGCGCTCGGCGCTTCGCGAGGTAGCCGGCCGCCCACACCGCCAGCGCCAGCTTCGCGAGCTCGGACGGCTGGAAGACAGCAGGGCCGAAGGTGATCCACCGCCGCGCGCCGTTGACGGACTGCCCGATCAGGAGGACAGCGACCAGGAGCCCGATGCTGGTGAGCATCAGCGCGGGCGCCGCGGCGCGCAGAACGTTGTAGTCGAGCCGCGAGAAGCCGAACATCAGCAACAGGCCGAGCGTCGCGTAGACAGCCTGTCGTTTCAGGTAGTAGGCCGGGTCACCGTTGGCGAGCGTGGCGGAGGCAGACGTGGAGCTGAAGACCATCACCAGGCCGAACGCGACCAGCGCGAAAGTGACCAGGACCAGGAGCCTGGCCTCGAATTGCCCCTTCTTCACATGGGCAAGTTCTCTACGAGCCTGCGGAACTCCTCGCCCCGCTCTTCGAAGTCGCGAAACTGGTCGTAGCTCGCACACGCCGGCGAGAGGAGGACGACGTCTCCCGGCTCGGCGTCGATCGAGCGCAGCGCGCTGTCGAGATCGCCCGCTCGAACGGCGGCCGGGATTGCGGCGGCGAGCTCGTCGGCGGTCTCTCCGATCACGTGGACGCTCTTGATGTTCCGTCCTAGCGCCTTCGCCAGCGGTGCGAAATCCTCACCCTTGCGGGAGCCGCCGAGAATCAGGTGCACGGGCTCGTCGGCGTAGGCGTCGAGCGCGCGCAAGGCAGCGGCCACGTTGGTCGCCTTGGAATCGTTGACGTAGCGGACACCGTCGTTCTCTCCGACGAGCTCGAGGCGGTGAGGGACGCCCGGGAACTCACGGAGCCCCTGGGCAATCTGCTCCTCCGATGCTCCGGCCGCGCGAGCGGCGGCGGTGGCAGCAGCCGCGTTCTCGCGATTGTGCGTCCCCCGGATCCTCGGCTCGGCCGGCAACGGATCATCGCTGCTGAACTCGATCCGCCGCGCCTTTCCCTTGTGCTCCAAAACACGAGGAACGACCGCGGCGTCCTCTTCGGTCTGGTTCTCGAACACCCGCAGCTTCGCGTCGCGATAGGCCTCGAACGACCCGTGGCGGTCCAGGTGGTCGGGCTCGAGGTTGAGCAGCACGGCGATCCGTGGACGGAACTCGTGCACGTCCTCGAGCTGGAACGACGACACCTCGCAGACGACGATCTGGTCGGGCTCGATCGAGCCGTCCAGCTCGGTCAGCGCGCGTCCGACGTTGCCGGCCACCGGCGCGCCGAGCATGAACCCGAGCAGCTCGGCCGTCGTGGTCTTGCCGTTCGTGCCGGTGACCGCGACGATCGGATTCGGCAGCAGGCGCGCACCGAGCTCGATTTCGCTCCACACCGGGATCTCACGCTTGCGCGCCGCGGCCACGAGCGGGGCGTCGCCGGGTACGCCCGGGCTCTTGACGAGCATCTGGACCCCGTCGAGGAGCCCCGGATCACCGTCGTTGCCAAGCTCCCGGTCCGCCCGAACGACTTCGACGTGCCGCCGCTCCAGCGCTGCAGCGGCCGCCTTCCCCGACCGCGCCAGGCCGAGCACGAGCACGCGCTGCGGAAGCGGGCTCAGCGGAATCCGCTGAAGTAGCGGTAGTAGAGGGCGAAAGCCCCGGCGCACAGGATCCCGGTCAGGATCCAGAAGCGGACCATGATCTTGGTCTCGGACCAGGCCTTCATCTCGAAGTGGTGGTGGATCGGCGTCATCAGGAACGGCCGGCGCTGGTTCATGAACTTGAACGCGAAGACCTGGATGATCACCGACATCGCCTCCACGACGAAGATGCCGCCGATCAGCAGCAGCAGGAAGATCGTCTTCGTCATGACCGCGAATCCCGCGAGCGCGCCGCCGATCGCCATGGATCCGGTGTCGCCCATGAAGACCTCGGCCGGGAACGCGTTGTACCAGAGGAAACCGATCAACCCACCGATCAGGGCCGCTCCGACGATCGCCAGATCGAGCTTCGTGTCGAAGCGGTGGCCAGGGGAGCCGGAACGGATCCACGCGATCACGTTCATGGCCGCGTAGGTGAAGAGCGCGATGATTCCCGTCCCGGCTGCGAGGCCGTCCAGGCCGTCCGTGAGGTTGACTCCGTTCGCGGCTCCGGCGATCACGAGGAACAGCAGGCCGTACCACGCGTGCGAAAGCTCGAGGTGGCCGATCCCCGGGATGTAGACGTTGGTCGGCAGGTGCTGGTGCTCGGCGGCCAGGCCGACGCCGACCGTGATCGCGCCGAGCAGCAAGAGCTTCCAGCGGGCGTTCAGGCCGAGCGAGCGACGGTGAGTGAGCTTGATGAAGTCGTCGATGAAACCGATCGCGCCGCACGCGAGCGTGACGAAGAGGACGGTGAGAGCCGGCACCGTGTACTTGCTCGCGATCAGGAAGGCGATCGTTGCCGTGACCAGGATCAGCAGGCCGCCCATGATCGGCGTGCCCTGCTTGGCCACGTGGTGCTGGGGGCCCTCCTCGCGGATGTGCTGGCCGAACTCGTTCTTGCGCAGAAAGCGGATGAATCGTGGTCCGACGAGGATCGAGATGAGCATGGCGACGAGGCCCGCGATGATCACTCGGACCATGGGCTACGCCTTTACGGTCGCGAGGGCGTCGGCCACCGTTTCGAGCCCGACCGCGCGGGAGGCTTTGACGAGCACGGCCTGACCCGGCCCGAGCTCGAGCTCTCGCAGCCGGTCGACGGCGCCCGCGGGATCGGGAGCCCACGCCGCGACCTGTGCGACGCCGTCGACGAGGTACTCGCGCGCGAGCTCTCCGACTGCGACGAGCGCGAACAGGTTGTGCGCACGTGCGAGCTCGCCGACCTCACGGTGGAGGCGCGCCGCATCGGGCCCGAGCTCGGCCATCTCGCCCAGTACGGCGACGCGGCCGCGGTCCCCCGCCCGGTCCGCGAGCTGCTGGAGCGCAGCGCGCATCGAGGCTGGGTTGGCGTTGTACGAGTCGTTGATCAGCAGACCGCCCTCGGGCAGCGGCGTCTCCTCGCCCCGCCAGCGCGAGAACTCGACTTCGACCGACTCCGGCCGCGGCAGGCCGAGCGCGTCGAGCGCGGCCAGGGCGGATGCCGCGTTGGCCGCATGGTGGCGTGCGGTGAAGTTGAACGAAACGCCGCCCACAACCGTGCGTTCGTCCCCGACCTCGGCCTCGGGTGGGCCGACCCGGACGACGTCGACATCGTTCCGTTCGACCGGGAAGTCGTCGGGAACGATCGCCGTTCCCCCGGCGGGAAGCGCGGCCACGAGCTCCCCCTTCGCGCGCAGGACGCCCTCGAGCGAGCCCACGAGCTCGAGGTGCGCCGGCCCGACGTTCGTGATCACGCCGATCTCCGGACGGGCGATCTCGCACAGCTCCGCGATCTGCCCGAAGCCGCGCATCGACAGCTCGAGCACGCAGACCTCGGTGTCCCCGTCGAGTCGGCTGAGCGTCAGCGGTACGCCGATCTCGTTGTTGTAGCTCGCCTCTGCCGCCACGGTACGGGCTGACGGCGCGCAAAGCGCGGCGAGAATGTCCTTGGTCGAAGTCTTGCCGGTCGAGCCCGTGATGCCGACGACCCGAGCATGGGAGCGGTCGCGAACGGCGCGCCCGATTGCTCCGAGCGCCCCGAAGGCGTCGTCGGGCAGAAGCGTGGCGGCGGCGCCCGCTGCAAACGCGTCGCCGCGGAACTCGGCGCCGGGACCCACGCACACGAAGAGATCGCCCGGCTCGATCCGGCGAGAGTCGACCTGGACGCCGGTGACCTCGGTGGCGCCCGGCGCGCGCTCGAGCTCTCCGAGCGCGAGCAGCGTCAGCTCGTCGATTGCCAGCGGGATCACGCGGTCGCCCCCAACCGCCTCAGAGCCTCGCGGGCGACCTCGCGGTCGTCGAAAGGCAGCGTCACGTCGGCGAACTCCTGGCCCTGCTCGTGGCCCTTGCCGGCGATCACGACCACGTCGCCCTCGCGCGCTAGCTCGACGGCTCGGGCGATCGCGGCCCGCCGGTCCGGCTCGACCTCGGGATCGGAGACGGCGCCTGCCAGGACCTCGGCGATGATTGTGTCCGGATCCTCGCCGCGCGGGTTGTCGTTGGTCACGATCACGTGGTCGGCGAGCTCGGTCGCGATTCGCGCCATCGCGGGCCGCTTGCCGCGGTCGCGGTCGCCGCCGGCGCCGAAGACGCAGATCACACGGCCTTCGGCGAGCTCTCGTGCCGTGCGCAGGACGTGCTCCAGCGCGTCCGGCTTGTGTGAGTAGTCCACGACGACCGTGAAGGGCTGGCCCTCGTCGACGGTCTCGAAGCGTCCGGGCACACCCCGCAGGTTCTCGACGCCTCGGGTGATCTCCTCGTCTCCGATCCCGAGCAGCCGCGCCAGCGCCAGGGCCGCGAGCACGTTCTCGACGTTGAAGCGGCCGCGCAGGTGGGCGCGCAGGTCGAGACCCCCGGCGCGGAAACGGGCCCCGTTCTCGCTGAGCTCGAGGTTCTCAGGGCGTAGCTCGGCGTCGTCTGCGAAGCCGAACGTCAGCGCGTCGCCGAGCTCCTCCGCGAGCCGCCGGCCGTGCGCATCGCCGACGTTCACCGCAGCAGGCACCCCCTTCCGGAAGAGCCGCCGCTTGGCCTTGAAGTACCGCTCGGTCGTGCCGTGAAAGTCGAGGTGATCGTCGCCCAGGTTCGTGAACGCCAGCGCCGCGAACTGCACGCCGTCGAGCCGGCCGAGCTCCGAACCGTGTGAGGTCGCCTCCATGGCCACGCTCAGATCACCCGCGCCGAGCATCTGGCGAAAGGTTCGCTGGAGGTCGATCGCCTCGGGCGTCGTGCGGATCGCCGGGCGCCTCTCCCCTCCGACCACGCTCTCGATCGTTCCCAGCAGCCCGGGGCGCCGGCCCGCGGCCTCGAGGATCGAATGCACGAGGTAGATCGTCGTCGTCTTCCCTGCCGTCCCGGTCACGCCCGCAACCGTGAGCTCGCGGGTCGGGTCGCCGTAGAACGGCGCGGCGAGTGCGCTCATCGCTCCGCGCGCGTCCTCGACGACCAGTTGCGGCGCGGCCACCTCGAGGCGCCGCTCGACGACGAGCGCCACCGCTCCACGCTGCAGGGCGGGGCCGGCGAACTCGTGCCCGTCGAACCGCTCGCCCGGCACGCAGAAAAAGAGTGAGCCCGGCGATACGGCGCGTGCGTCGTACGCGAGGTCGGTGATCTCGACCTGTGCGCGTCCGACGACGTCACGTGGCGCGAGCGCTGCGATGACGCGCTCGAGATCCATATCGCTGGCCGAGTCTAGCTTGGCCCCAGGCGGTGACCGGGCGTATCCTTTGGCCAAATGACAATGCGCTGGATCGCGTATGGGGTTACCGCGGTTCTCGCCCTGCTCGTAACCGGAGCAGCGCCCTCTGCCCCGAACATCTCCTTCTGGGATCCAGCCTGGTCGCCCGATGGGAAGAAGATCGCCTTTGCGAGCACGCTGAACGATCCGGGCGGGTCTCTCGACATCTATGTGATGAACGCGGGCGGCAGCAACCTCCGCCAGCTCACCGACGCCGATCATGCGGAGACCGGCCCCTCGTGGTCACCCGACGGCAAGAAGATCGCCTTTCAGGCGTATTCCCACGTCGACGTCATGAACGCGGACGGGACGGGCCGGTATCGGCTCGTGCACAACACCTCGTGCTGCGGTCCTGACTGGTCACCGAAGGGCCGCCGGATTGCATACACGTGGTACGACGAGTTCAAAGGAAAGGTCTACGTAGTGAAGCCGGACGGGACAGGCGTCGCAGTGGTGGCGGCCCCGCCGACCCGTGGCAATGCGAGCTACTCATACGGGCTCGCTACGTGGTCGCCTGACGGGCAGCGGATCGCATTCAGTGCGGGCACTGCCGCCGACTCGAACTTCGTCAAGCCGTTCGTCGGCATCGTGAGCCAGTATCGCGGCCGGATCAAGCGTCTGGCTCGTGGCCACACGATCTTCTCGCTCGACTGGTCGCCGAACGGACGCAAAATTCTGCTCGTCGAGGATCCTGTCGTGAACAATCCGCGCAGCAATGACCGGATCTCTGTGCTCGACGTCCGAACGGGGAAGTTGCGTTTCCTCGGTCAGCACGCGTCGTACTCGGCGCGCTGGTCACCAGACGGCCGCCGCATCGCCTACGCGTGGCAGAACCGGCTCTACGTCATGAACGCAGACGGCTCATACGTGCGCGATCTAACGCCGCACTAGCGTCGCAGCCGCATCCGGCGGCACCTCCAGGTACTGGAGGTTGAACTTCGCGATCTGCTGGAACGCCGGCGCTGCGACGACGCCGCCCCAGATCGCGCCGCGCGGCTCGTCCACCGCGACCAGCACGACGAGACGCGGGCGCGTGGCCGGGACGAAGCCGACGAACGACGCGACGTAGCGCGAGTCCGAGTAGCCGCCGCGCGGATCGGGCTTCGCCGCGGTTCCGGTCTTGCCGGCGACCGTGTACCCGGGGATCGCAGCCTCGGTGCCGGTGCCCTCCGCGACCACGTTCTGCAGCATCGCGCGCACCTGAGCCGCAACCAAGGGTGTGATCACCACGCGCCGCGGCGCAGGCTTCCTGACGCCGCCGCCCACGTGGTCGACAAGGTGTGGCTGGATCCAGACGCCGCCGTTCGCGACGGTCGCATAAGCCGAGGCCACCTGCATGGGCGTGACCGCGATGCCCTGGCCGATCGGAACGTTGCCGATCGACGAGCCGGACCAGTAGGACGGCAGGATCCCCTGCGACTCGCCCGGATAGTCGATCTTGGTCTTGTGCCCGAAACCGAAGCGCGAGACCCACGAGAGCAGCCGATCCTTGCCGAGCAGCTTGGCGACCGTGATCACGCCCACGTTGGAGGAGTGGGACAGGATGTGCGCGACGGTCATCGTCTCGGTGCCGCGAGGCTCGGCGTCGTGGATACGGCGGTCGGCGACCTGGATCTCGTACGGCAGCGTGAAGCGCGTGAGCGGCGAGACGAGGCCTTCGGACAGCGCCCCTGAGATCGTGACCACCTTGAACGTCGAGCCCGGCTCGTAGGTGTCCGTGATCGCGCGATTGCGCTGGAGGTCGCGGGCTACGGACGGGAAGCCGTTGGCGTCATACGAGGGAGCGACGGCCATCGCGAGCACGTCGCCCGTGTGCGGATCGAGCACGATCGCCGTGGCGCTCTTGGCGTGCCAGCGCTGGAGCGTCTGTCGGAGCACCGCCTCGGCGTTGGCCTGGATCGTGTGGTCGAGCGTGAGAAAGGCAGGGCGGCCGTCGCGCTCCTGCTTCTCGGAGACCACGTCGATCGTTCGCCCCGACGCGTCCTTGACCATCGTCTGGCGCCCCGGCTTTCCCGCGAGAATGCGGTCGAGCGCGAGCTCGAGCCCCGAGAGCCCCTTGTTGTCGATGCCGGCATAGCCGAGCACCTGCGACGCCACCGAGCGCTGCGGGTAGTAGCGCCGCTCCTCGGGGTAGAAGCCGAGGCCGGCGAGCCGCTGCTTCGCCAGCAGGGAGGCCCCGCGCGCGTTCGCCTTGCGGGCGAGGTAGACGAATCCGCGCTTGCGATCTGCCAGCTCTGCGTAGACCTTCTGCGGCGAGATGCGCAGGGCGCGGCCGGCCGCAACCGCGACGTTCCGCACATCCACGACCTGGCGGGGGTCCGCGTACACCGTCGTGGCCTGCTCGCCGATCGCGAGCTGGAACCCTGTGCGGTCGTAGATCGCGCCACGGTTGGGAGGCACCGTGACCGTGGCCCGGTGCTGGTTCGCGGCCATCCGGCTCAGCGAGCGCGCCTGGACACCCTGGAGCCACATCGCGCGCAGCAGCGTCCCGGCGAAGACGAGAGCGAAGAGCGCGAGGAGCAGCCTGATCCGACGGTTCGCGAGCTTCGGGCTCACGGGCCGGGGCGGTTCAGCTCCACGTAGGTCGTCCGCTCGGCGTCGGCGGTGGCGAGGCCCTGCTGAGTGGCCAGCGCCTGGATGCGCGGCGCGGCGGCTGCGCTCGAGAGCTCCGATTCGAGCGCGGCGTTCTTCGCGCGCAGCTTCGCCCGCTGCTCCGTGACCTTGTCCAGCTGGACGTTCAGGCGCAGCACGGCCACGTTCAAGGCGACCACGCCCGCGAGCAGGACGCCCGCGATCGCGATCCACGCCATGCCGCCGGCAACTCCGCGCTGGCGTGTGCGTGCCTTGCGCGCCCGCTGTGGCTTGGCCCGCGGCGCAGCGCGAGCCGGAGCCTCGACCCTTGCCCCCTCAGCCCAGGACGCCATCAGGTCTTGACGGCTCCCCTCAGCCTGGCGGAAGCAGCTCGTGGGTTGGCGGCGGTCTCTTCGGCGCTGGGGCGGATCGGGCGCCTCGACAACGCACGCAGCGTCGGCTCGCGGCCACAGACGCAAATCGGGAAGTCGGGCGGGCAGACGCAGCCCCGCTCCTGGGCGCGCATGAACTTCTTCACGATCCGGTCCTCGAGCGAGTGGAAGCTGATCACCGCGAAGCGCCCGCCGGGCTTCAGCAGCTCGAGCGCGACGGGCAGGGCCTCCTCGAGCTCCTCCAGCTCGTCGTTGACGGCGATCCGCAGCGCTTGGAAGACGCGCCGGGCGGGATGCCCGTCGCCGAAACGAGCCGGCGCCGGGATGGCGCCCTTGATCGTCTCCACGAGCTCGAAGGTGCGCTCGAACGGCTGCTCTTTGCGCTGCCGTGCAATCGCGCGCGCGATCTGACGGGCGTAACGCTCTTCACCGTAGTCGCGGAAGATCTTGGTCAGCTCCCGCTCGGAGGCCTCGTTCACGAGCTCGCGGGCGGAATAGTCAGAAGCGGGATCCATCCGCATGTCGAGCGGCGCGTCGGCGGCATACGAGAAACCGCGCTCGGGGCGATCGAGCTGCATGCTCGAGACGCCGAGGTCGAGCAGGATCGCGTCGACCTCGCGCCCGTTCTCGGCCAGCTGGCGGAGAACCGTGGAGAACTCGCCGCGCAGGAAGCGCCCCTGCAGCCCGGTGCGCCGCCGGAAGCGCTCGAAGTACGTGCGTGCGGTGGGGTCCCGGTCGATGCCGACGTAGCGCCCCCGACCATGCAGGTCGGCGGCGAGCACCCCGGCGTGGCCACCGGAACCGAAGGTGGCATCGACGACCGTGTCTCCCGGGTGGAGGTCGAGCAGCTCGCGGACCTCCTCCGCGAGGACTGGTACGTGATCAGTCGCGTTTGGTTGCAAGACGCTCGGCAACATGCTCAGCACTCCCTTCGATCTCTTTCAAGTGCTCTCGCCACTGGGTGCGGTCCCAGATCTCGAGGTGGTCGCGGACTCCGGCGACGACGACTTCCCGTCCGAGGCCGGCGTGCTCCGCCAAAGCCGGCGGGATCATGATCCGGCCCTGGCCGTCCAGCTCGTCTTCGGAGGCCGCAGAGAAGAAGAACCGGTGCATCACGCGTCCCTCACGACTGAGCGGGTCGAGGGCCTCGAGCCGCGACTCGATCGAGTCGCGCCAGCCGTCGCGCGCAAAGACGTACAGGCAGCCGTCCATGCCCCGCGTGACCACGACGCCGTCCGCGAAGGATTCGCGAAACCGGGCCGGGAGCGTGAGGCGGTTCTTGTCATCGATCGTATGCTCGAATTCGCCTAGCAGCATGTCCCACTTCGCCCCACTCTAAACCACATTCCCCCACTTCGCAACCCTTTCGCGCCACTTCATGGGCCGGTGGCCAACCCACCGACCCGGCCAGGTCCGGGGTCAGACCCCAGACCGGCCCGATCGGGGCCTGGCTCTTGCCGAAACCCCCGCAGAGCCGCCGGATCTCGTTTCCACAGCGGACGTGGCCCGCATCGGTCCTTTTCGGGCGTGTCTGGGGTCAGACCCCGGCCACCTCACACACGGACACGGCCGCGCGTTCTACGAGCAAGATGGACGCTGTGCGACTACCGCCGTTCGAGCGCTTCTACGAAGCCCACCGGGTGGACGTGCTTCGCCGCCTGATTCGGCTGCTCGGACGCGACCTCGCCGAGGACGCTTTCCAGGAGACGTTCCTCCGCGCGCTCCGCGCGTACCCGCGCCTCCGCGACGCGAGGAACCTGCGCGGCTGGGTGCTGACGATCGCGAGCAATGTGGCGGTCGACACGGCTCGGCGCATACGCCCCGGCGCTCCCCTGCCCGAGCTCGCCGTCGAGGACGGAGACCCGCCGCACGCCGAGCTCCGCGACCTGACCGACGACCTGCCGCCGAAAGAGCGTGCCGCCGTCGTGCTCCGCTACGGCTACGACCTTTCGTATGCCGACATCGCCGCCGCGATCGGCTCCAACGAGGTCGCTGCGCGCCAGGCGGCTTCGTCCGGAGTCCGCCGAATCCGCAAACGTGGGAGGACCCAATGACCGTCTCGAAAGATCTCGACCGCCGCTTCCGCAACGCCGCCGCCGCCGCCGGGCTGCTCGATGTCGCGTACGACCTCGTCGACTCCCCGGTGGGCCAGCTCTTCGTCGGCGCCTCGGAGCGAGGGCTGTGCCTGATCGCCTACGACGCCGACCCGCAGCGCGAGGAGGAAGCGCTCGCCAAGCGTTACGGCGCTCGCGTGCTGCGCTCTCCGCGCCCCGTCGACCCCGTTCGCCGCCAGCTCGACGAGTACTTCGAGGGCCGCAGGCGCGAGTTCGACCTCCCGGTCGACCTGAGCCTGGCTCGCGAATTCGGCCGGCTCGTTCTCACCGAGCTGGGCCGGGTGCCCTACGGCGAAGTCACCACCTACGGCGCGCTCGCGGCGCGGGCCGGCAAGCCGACAGCGGCACGTGCGGTGGGGAGCGTGATGAACAAGAACCCGGTGCCGATCGTCCTCCCCTGCCACCGCGTTGTGGGAGCGAGCGGCAGTCTCGTCGGCTACGCAGGAGGCCTCGAGCGCAAGACGGCCCTGCTCGAGCTCGAGGGCGCTCTGTAAAGGCATTCAGGCGCGCTTGTGCACCCGCGGAGAAAACCGTATAACGCCCTCGTATAAGACCGTTTCCGGGACTACGAACAGAAGGGGGCACAACTTGAAGAAGGTCATGCTCGTCGTGATCGCGTCGCTGATCGTGATCGTGGGGATTCAGTTCGCGTCGACCGCGTTCTCGTCGCCGACGAAGGAGTCGGCGGTGTCGCCGCTCGCTCGACGGGTCGCGAAGTTGGAGAAGACGGTGAAGAAGATGAACGTCACGCTCAACACCGTCGCGAACATCGCGGCGTGCCTAACCAGCGCCGACGCCGGGCCGTTCGGGGTCACCCGCTTCACCGCCCCAGGCCCGACGCTTCCGTCCGGCGGCTACCTCGATCTCACACCGTCGGGTGGATCGTCGACCTATATCTCGGTTCGTGTCGATCCGAAATGCCTGGGGAGTAGCAGCAAGACCCCACAGTTGAAGAAGCAGTTCCAGCTCAAGCGCTAGCAACGCGCTGCCGAAGCCGACCGGGTGGACGGGATTAGCC
>JALYTD010000104.1 GCA_030854475.1 Actinomycetota bacterium | reverse complement strand
GCGGCGGTGAACGAGTCCTTCAGCCCGCCGCTGGAGCTGTCGCCGACGTAGACGTCGATCGTCCCCGGCTCGACGACAAACCGGCCGGAGTTGTCGTAGAAGCCGACGTCGCTCCCGCTCAGGGTGAAGGTGACCGTCTTCGTCTCACCCGATGCGAGTGTCACCCGCCGGAAGCCCCGCAGGCGGCGGACCGGCTGCGAGATCGTGGCCACCGGGTCGTGAATGTAGAGCTGCACGACCTCGTCGCCGCTGCGGCCGCCGGTGTTCTTGATGTCGACAGCAGCCGTCACCCTGCCGTGGCGCCGCATCGTGTGCGAGCTCAGCCTGAGGTTCGACAGCTCGAACGTCGTGTAGCTCAGGCCGTAGCCGAACTCGTACAGCGGCGTGCAGGGCAGGTCGATGTAACGCGAGTTCCACTTGACGCTCGTGTCGCACGGGCGCCCGGTGGGCTCATGGTTGTAGTAGATGGGCACCTGCCCGACCGTGTGCGGGAAGGTCACCGGTAGCTTCCCGCCCGGGTTCACTTTGCCGAACAGCACGTCGGCGATCGCGTTGCCTGCCTGAATGCCCGGGAACCAGGCCTCGAGGATGGCCGGAGCGGTGGCGTCCAGGTCGTCCAAGGTCAGCGGGCGGCCGTTCATGAGCACTACCGTGAACGGCTTCCCAGTGTCCTTGATCGCGTTCACGAGCGCCATCTGCTGGCCCGGCAAGTCGATAGAGCTGCGCGAGGAGGCCTCGCCGCTCATGTCCGCCGACTCGCCGACGACCAGCACGGTGGCGTCCGCCGCCTGCGCCGCGCCGACGGCCTCCGCGAAACCGGCCGTCGACGTGCACGGCACGTCGCAGCCCTGTGCGTAGGTGACGGTCGCCGCCGGTACCGCCGCCTTGACGCCGTCGCGGACGGTAACGACGTCCTCCGTACGACCAACGCCCGACCACGGCCCGAGCGGGTCGGCCTTGCTGTTGGCCAGCGGGCCGATCACGGCGATCGAGCTCAGCCCTGTCGAGAGCGGTAGCGTGCCTCCGCTGTTCTTGAGCAGCACCATCGAACGGGCGGCTGCCCTGCGCTCGGCGGCCACGTCGTCCGGCGTCATTGTCTTCGCCGCCACCTGCGAGACGTCGACGTACGGATGGTCGAACAGCCCGGCGCGGAACTTCACGCGCAGGATCCGCCGCACCGCGTCGTCGATCCGGCGCATCGAGACGAGGTGCTGGGCGAGCAGCTGCTTGCCGAAGTCGACGAAGTTCGTGCTCACCATCTCGGAGTCGGTGCCGGCGTTGAGCGCCACCCGCGCCGCGTCCGCGCCGTCGGCCGCCACCCCGTGGCCGCACGGGCCCTCGTCGGGGTTCTTGGGCGGGCAGGCTCGGAGCTCGGCGACGGCCGTGTAGTCGCTCTCGATGAAGCCGTCGAAGCCCCACTCGCGCTTGAGGATGTCCGTCTCCGTGTAGTGGTTGCCGCAGCCCGGGACGCCGCTGATCGCGTTGAACGAGCACATGACCGTGTCGGCGCCGGCGTCCACCGCCGCCTTGAACGGCGGCAGGTAGAAGTTGCGCAGGCGCTGCTCCGACATGTCGGTCGTGTTGTATTCGCGGCCGCCCTCGGGCTGACCGTAGGCGGCGAAGTGCTTCGGACTGGTGACCACCTTGTCGGGAGCGCTGTAGTCGCTTCCCTGCGCCGCCCGCACGCGCGTGGCCGCCATGACCGCGCCGAGATAGGGATCCTCGCCCGCTCCCTCGGCGATCCGCCCCCACCGGGGCTCGTGGGAGACGTCGACCATCGGGCTGTAGATCTGCTTCAGCCCGACCGCCGCCGACTCGCGAGCGCCGATCGTATCGTCGGTCGCGGCGACGTTCGGATCGAAGCTGCTCGCCTCCGCGAGCGGGATCGGGAACGTCGTGCGGAAACCGTGGATCGTGTCGAACGCGAAGATCAGCGGGATGTGCAGCCGCGTCTGGTCCACGGCGACGTGCTGCAGGTGGTTGATCTTCGCGGGATCCGTGACGCCGAAGACCGAGCCGGCGCCCTTGCGCACGGCGTCGTCGGTCGCCTGGTAATCGGCGAGCAGCTGCAGCTGCTGCAGCTTCTCGTCGACGGTCATCTGCGACAGCACGTGGTCGACCCTGGCCTCGACGCCGCGGCTCGCGGGTGACCGCGTCGTGCGCAGCGGGCTGCCGTCGTTCCATGTGTCGACGGCGCCGCTCGCCGTGAGCGCACCCAGAGCCGCCATCGAGAGCACGATCGCGACGAGGATGTTCCTCGCGCCTCTCATATCGCTCTCCTCTCATTCGCCTGCTTGTTCCGAGTCCGGTCCTACCCGCTTCAGAGCCGGCGCAACCGCGTAATGTCCTTCGGCCGTTGGGGCTCGGGAAGACGACCTTCCGCGGGGCGCTTCCGTACTCACCAATCACTCACCAATGCCGTTTCCGGCGAAGAGCAGCCAGGCTCACAGACCGCCTAGAATGGGGCTCCGCCCTCTTAGCTCAGATGGTAGAGCACCTCCATGGTAAGGAGGGGTCAACGGTTCGAGTCCGTCAGAGGCTCTCAGGAAAGCCCCGCGAACGCCGGGCTTTCGCTCTCCAACAACAGCTCGAAGGAATGCTGGGAGCCGAGATCGCGCGAGCCGACGAGCCCATTCGGCACTCAGGAGATCCTGCATTCCGTGCAAGCCCTTCTCACCCAGGGAGTGAATCAGGCGTCGCGCCGTTTCTTTCGCAGGCTCGTCA
>JALYTD010000090.1 GCA_030854475.1 Actinomycetota bacterium | reverse complement strand
GTAGCGGCGACGCATCGCTGCAAGGAATGGCGAAGACAGCGCGCCCGAAGACCGCGTTGTTGAGCGAAACGACGACCGATGGAGAATCGTCGCAAGGCTTTGCCAGTAAATCGCACCCAGGAGGTCGCCGGTTCGAGCCCGGCTAGCTCCATCAAAATGGCCGCGTCGAAAGACGCTGCGGATCGTTCTGGCGGTCGCCAGCGGCTGAGCGCCGTTGCGGTGCAGTAGCTGTTGCACAACGATATGCGCATGGACCGCCCGGAGACCCGGTTCGCCTGGAACGGAGACGTATCGCTCGCCTACCAGGTGTGCGGAGACGGCACAACCGATCTCGTCTACCTCCAGGGCTACTGCTCGAACGTCGACATGAACTGGGAGAGCCCATACCTCTCCCGCTTTCTGCGCGGCCTGGTCGGCCATGCACGACTGCTCGTCACCGACCGCCGTGGATGGGGCTGCTCCGAGCGGTTCACTCCGGGATACGTCCCTGACGTCGACATCCTCACCGACGACATCCTCGCGGTCATGGAGGCGGCAGGATCAGAGCGCGCGTCGATCCTGGCGACGTATGAATCCACGATCGTGGCCTCCCTCTTCGCGGCGGTCTACCCGGACCGGACGAGGTCGCTGATTTTCGTCGACCCGCAGGTGACCTACCTCCCGACCGACGAGACGCCCTGGATGCCACCGCTCTCGCGCTGGCAGGAGCAGATCGCGCACATCCACGACACCTGGGGGACGCTGGACTGGTGGGACTCCCCGGAAGGACCCGAGGGCGAGTGGTTCAGCCGCTACGCCCGAGCCTCCGTCACGCCGGGTAGCCTCGCGGCGGAGCTCAGCAGCTACCTCGATACGGACATCCGTGCCGTACTGCCCACGATCCAGGTCCCGACCCTCGTTCTCGTTGACACCGATTCGTTCTACGAGGTGATGCCCGAGACGGGGCGATTCGTCGCGAGCAAGATCCCGGACGCGCGCGTCGTCGAGCACTCGAGCCAGGGAGGTCCACACTTCCACTGGTATGCGCGCGGCGAGGCCATAGTCGCCGAGGTCGGGCGGTTTCTCGCGCAGATCAGCGAGGAGGAGGTGTCGTTCGACCGGATTCTGGCAACCGTTCTCTTCACCGACATCGTCGACTCGACTAAACGGGCCGCCACGTTCGGCGACCGCCGGTGGCGGGAGGTCGTCGAGCGGCACCATGCGACGGTCCGAACGCTGCTCGCCCGCTACCGCGGCACCGAGATGGACACCGCGGGCGACGGCTTCTTCGCCTCGTTCGACGGGCCCGCACGCGCTGTCCGCTGTGCGATGGCGATCACCCACGCCGTCCGATCGCTCGGGATCGAGGTGCGAGCAGGGCTACACACCGGAGAGGTCGAAAGAATCGGCGACAAGATCGGGGGCCTGGCGGTGAACATCGGTGCGCGAGTGGCGGAGTTGGCCGCTCCGTCCGAAGTCCTCGTCTCCCAGACCGTCAGGGACTTGATGGTCGGATCAGAGCTCAGGTTCGACGACCGCGGGCCACATGAGCTCAAGGGTGTTCCCGGAGAATGGCGTGTGTATGCCGCCGCACGCGACGGGGCAGCCGGCAGTTAGCCGGTGAGGATGACGAGCCACGCTTTTCCTGATAAGAAGGCGCAAGCGAACGGGGCAAGGAGGGCAACGTGACAACGGCGATTGCGCTCGCCGGACTGGAGGAGCTCCAAACAGCGATCCGGGGCGACGTGATCGCCCCCGACGGCTCGGGCTACGAAGAGGCGCGGAAGGTTTACAACGCGATGATCGATAAGCGGCCGGCGCTGGTAGTTCGCTGTCTGGACGTCGCCGACGTGCAGACCGCGCTGGCGTTCGGCCGCGCGAACGGACTCGACATCGCCGTCCGGGGTGCCGGCCACAGCGCCGCCGGGCTGGGGACGGTCGACGACGGGCTCGTGATCGATCTCTCGCCGATGCGCTGGACACGGGTCGATCCCGATGCGCGAACGGTCACCGCCGGCGGCGGTTGCCAGCTCGGCGACGTTGATCATGCGACGCACGCTTTCGGGCTCACGACGCCGCTGGGCGTCGTGTCCACGACGGGAATGGGCCTGGTGCTCGGCGGCGGCCTCGGCTACCAGACGCGCCGTTACGGCCTCGCGATCGACAACCTGCTCGGCGCCGACGTCGTGCTCGCGGACGGCAGCTTCGTGCACGCGAGCGAGGACGAGCACCCCGACCTCTTCTGGGCGCTGCGCGGCGGCGGCGGCAACTTCGGCGTCGTGACGGCGTTCACGTTCCGACTCCACGAGCGGACGACAGTGATTGCGGGGCCCGTCCTGTATCCGCTCGAGAAGGCGGCGGAGGCGATGACCTTCTATCGCGACTTCCTTGCCGAGTCGTCGGACGACATCTACGCCGTCTTCGCCTTCCTGACCGTTCCGCCGGGTCCGCCGTTCCCGGAACACCTGCACCTGCAGAAGGTGTGCGGCTGTATCTGGGTCTTCACCGGCGACCCCGAGGATGCGGACGAGGTGTTGCGGCCGGCGCGGGAGTTCGGGCCGCCCCTATTGGACGGGATCATGGAGATGCCCCTCCCGGCGCTGCAGACCGCCTTCGACGCGCTGTACCCGCCGGGCCTGTACTCGTACTGGAAGGCGGACTTCGTCTCCGAGCTCCCCGACGACGCGATCGCGGCGCACGTCGAGCACGGGACGAACCTGCCGACTCCCCTCTCGACGATGCACCTCTATCCGATCGACCGTGCGGCCGGCCGCGTTGCGCAGGACGCCACGGCGTGGAGCTACCGCGATGCGAAGTGGGCCGAGGTGATCTTCGCCGTCGATCCGGATGCGGCGAACGCCGATCTGATCCGGTCCTGGGCGACCGCATATTGGGAGGCCGTGCATCCGTACGCCGCGAGCGGCGGCGGCGCGTATGTCAACTTCATCCAGGAGGAGTCGCAGGATCGTGTGCGCGCGTCGTACCGCGACAACTACGACCGCCTCGCGCAGGTGAAGGCGAAGTACGACCCGGGCAATGTGTTGCACGTCAACTGGAACATCGAGCCCGCGAACTAGCGCTGAACGAGTCCCGGCAGCTCGACCGACGTTTTGCTGGCTGCGTGGTCAACTCCTGGTCAACTAGTCACGGCAAAGGAGCGCAAACGGCAGCGAAGGCTCGGGCGCCACAAGCGGCGTGGTTGAGCAGAACGGCAAAGAACGGCAAACGGCAGCAACAGATTTCGCCTAAATCGCCCCCAGGAGGTCACCGGTTCGAGCCCGGCTAGCTCCATCACCATAGGTCTGCACACGCGGGACTTTCGTTTTCCACAGCGGTGCAGAAAACGGCCGAAAGCGTCCGTGGTCAAGTTTTGGTCAAGTAAAGAGAAGGGACGCACTCGCCGAGGGACGCAGCTCGAGGGTGGTTACAATTGTCACCAATGGCGGGCGACGAAATAGATCTTCGGGCAGCCGTGAAACATAATGGCCGGGCGCTGCGCAACCTCACCCTCACCTGATAGGGGTAGAGCACGCCCGCGCAGGCGAGTTCCCTCCGTCATCGTGCCTTGACATATCTGATACGAACGCGGTAGCGTCGCATGGTCAGCGGGGTGAGTCGCGCAACATCGCCTCTCAGGCAGCCACCTGCCTCTGCGACGCCTAGCCCTCTTTCCTCGCCGCGATAGGAGCCCTGCTTCAACCGAAGCGGGGAATCGGATCCGAAGGGAGACCGTCGTGGATCTCGCGTCGTTCACCGACCAAAAGGTCAACCGAAAAACGGCAATCAGCGGGGGACTGGTCGGCCTGGCTGCCCTGGCATTGCCCGGAAAGGTCCGAGCACGAGCGAAGACTCAGCCGGACGATTCTTTCGTCGTCCTTCTGAAGGGGCTCTACAAGCCCGTGACTCACGGGCCGAACCTCGGCCTCTCAATGGTCGACCTGAAGGACGGCTCGTACTCAAAAACGCGGATCTACCCCGTTAGCGGAACTCCGGGTAACACGAACGAGAACAAGGCCGTCGGCAACTTCTACGTGCAGTTCACCGGGGATTTGTGCGCCTATCACATCCCCGGAGGCTCGTTTTCGATGCGCTTCACAAGTAGCGATTACGTTTTTGTTGACGACGGGCACGGCGGGAGGTTCCTGGAAGGAACCTTCGAACTGACGATCCTGGAGGGGACAGGGATCTATAAGCCCTTCGTAGGCGGCCACAACCATATGGTCGACAAGCTGCACTTCCTCGCGCCCGGCGACGGCTCCGGCGGCATCGACGAGTACTGCTTCTGCTTCATCAGCCGCCGATGAACAACACCTAGCGCGTCTGAACCGCGCATCCGGTCTCAAATACAAAGAGGCCCGATCCGGCGGGTCTCCTCCTCGCCGCTCGGCCTCACGGCGGGCACCACCACGGCAGGGTTCAAGGGACATTCCCGAGCACTGGCCCAGGCGAGGAACCTGTCCGTTGGCGAAAGGCGCACGAACGGAACTGATCCGATGCTGTGCGCACCTGCCCGGTTACAAGGGTTCTGCTCGGGGTTCATCCACAGCTAGGCCGATTCCAGGCGTGCCGCCTCGCGCGTGAGCACCTCGAGCAAGCCATCCACATGGTCGAGGTGGGTGCGGTAATGCAGGACTGCGAGACGGAGGGTGTACGCGCCGTCGATCTCCGTAGCG
>JALYTD010000062.1 GCA_030854475.1 Actinomycetota bacterium | reverse complement strand
TTCGACAACGGCCGCCGCGGCCGCGCCGTCACGGGCCCCGGCAACCGACCGCTGAAGTCACTGAGCGACATGCTCAAGGGCAAGCAGGGCCGGTTCCGTCAGAACCTGCTCGGCAAGCGCGTCGACTACTCGGGCCGCTCCGTGATCGTTGCCGGGCCGAACCTGAAGCTGCATCAGTGCGGCTTGCCGAAGCTGATGGCGCTCGAGCTCTTCAAGCCGTTCATCATGAGCCGGCTCGTCGAGCGGAAGTCCGTCCAGAACATCAAGGCGGCCAAAAAGCACGTGGACTCGATGGTCCCGGAGGTCTGGGACGTGCTCGAGGAGGTCATCGCGGAGCATCCCGTGCTGCTGAACCGCGCGCCGACGCTCCACCGCCTCGGCATCCAGGCGTTCGAGCCGGTTCTCGTCGAGGGCAAGGCGATCCAGGTGCATCCGCTTGTCTGTCACGCGTTCAATGCGGACTTCGACGGCGACCAGATGGCGGTCCATCTGCCGCTCTCCGCGGAGGCGCAGGCCGAGGCCCGCGTGCTGATGCTGTCGTCGAACAACATCCTCTCGCCGGCTCACGGCCGGCCGCTCGCGACGCCGAGCAAGGACATGGTCTTGGGCACGTACTACCTGACGTACTCACCGCTCGACCTGTCCGAGAAGACGTCCGAAGAGCTCGATCCGAGGCCGCAGCGCTTCTCCTCGGAGGAGGAGATCGAGCACGCGCTCGAGGCCGAGCAGGTCAAGGTTCACGACCCGATCGAGTTCCGCCTGCGCGGCGAGATCGTCCTGACCACCCCGGGCCGCGTGATCTTCAACGCCGAGGTCGAGCGCTGCCTCGTCGAGTCGGTCGGCCCCGACGGTGCGGTCGACAAGCACGACTACATGAACCAGACGCTCTCGAAGCGCGAGATGGACTCGTTCCTGGCAGAGCTGGCCGAGCGCTACGGCGCGTACTTGATCAGCAGCGTGCTGGACAAGATCAAGACCCTCGGCTTCAACGAGGCGACCCAGGCCGGTGTGACGATCTCGAAGAACGACATCGTCATCCCGGAGTCGAAGGACGAGATTCTCAGCGGCTACGAGCAGCGCGTCTCCGAGGTAGAGGTGCTGTACGAGCGCGGGCTCATCACGGAGGAGGAACGGCACGAGAAGATCGTCGAGCTCTGGACCGAGGCGACCGAAGAAGTCGCCGAGGCGATGCAGGACAACCTCGACGAGCTGAACCCGATCTACATGATGGCCAACTCGGGCGCCCGCGGATCGATGAAGCAGATCCGCCAGCTGGCCGGCATGCGTGGTCTGATGGCGAACCCGAAGGGCGAGATCATCGAGCGCCCGATCAAGGCGAACTTCATGGAGGGCCTCTCGGTGCTCGAATACTTCATCTCGACGCACGGGGCCCGCAAGGGCCTAGCCGACACGGCGCTCCGCACGGCCGACTCCGGGTACCTGACCCGCCGCCTGGTCGACGTCTCGCAGGACGTGATCATCCGTGACGAGAACTGCAAGACGAAGGATTTCATCGAGCTGCCGATCCAGGTGCCCGAAGGGCTGAACAAGAGCCTGCTCGGTCGCACGCTTCCGCATGACTTCCACAAGCCGCTGGCCTCCGGCAAGCCGGGCAAGACCGTGCTCGCCGAGAAGGGCGTTCTGATCACGGTGCCGCTGCTCAACGAGGTGCTCGAGGGGCTCGGCGAGGAGGCGGAAGGCGCGATGCTCCCCGTGCGGTCGGTGCTCAAGTGCAAGAGCGAGTTCGGCGTCTGCCGGGCCTGCTACGGCATCTTCCTCGCGAGCGGCGGGATGTGCGAGATCGGTGACGCGGTCGGGATCATCGCCGCGCAGTCGATCGGCGAGCCGGGCACGCAGCTGACGATGCGGACCTTCCACACGGGCGGCGTCGCCGGCGCAGACATCACGCACGGGCTCCCGCGCGTGGTCGAGATCTTCGAGGCCAGGAACCCGAAGGGCGCGGCGAAGCTGGCAGAGGTCGGCGGGCGCGTCGAGATCGAAGAGGGCGAGCGCGGCGCGAAGGTGAACATCTGGGTCGACGGCGAAGAGGAGCCGACGAGCTACGCGCTTCCGCGGCGCACGCGGGTGCTGGTCACAAACGGCGAGATCGTCGAGCCGGGCGACGCCCTGCACGAGGGCTCGCTCAACCCGGCCGATCTCCTGCGCCTGAAGGGCGACACGCCGACCGAGCTGTATCTCGTCAACGAGGTGCAGAAGGTCTACAAGTCGCAGGGCGTCGACATCCACGACAAGCACATCGAGCTGATCGTCCGGCAGATGCTGAAAAAGGTCCGCGTCGAGTCGAACGGCGACACCGACCTCCTGCCGGGGCAGCTGGTGGACAAGGTGGTATTCGACCGCGAGAACGCGCGTGTGAAGAAGGAGAAGAAGGAGCAGGCGACGTTCGAGCCCCTGATTCTCGGGATCACGAAGGCGTCGCTCGCGACCGAGTCCTTCCTCTCGGCCGCGTCCTTCCAGGAGACTACGAAGGTCCTGACCGACGCTTCGATCGAGGGCAAGATCGACCGGCTGCTCGGCCTGAAGGAGAACGTGATCATCGGGAAGCTGATCCCGGCGGCCACCGGCCTGAAGAAGTACCGGAACATCGAAATCGGCCCGTCCGAGAAGGTGCCGAAGGAGACCTACGAGCGCGAAGCCCTGCTGGCCGCGCTCCAGGAGATCGACTCCGACGGCGGCGACGGAGGCATCGACCTCGCCGGTCTCGGGATCGACTTCGGCGGCGCCCCCGAGCTCGGCGAGGAGAACCCGCCGAAGGAGGCCGGGGAGGCCGAAGAGGTGCCCGAGGTCGACACGCCTCTCGACGAGTAACCGTGGGGGAAACCATGTTTCC
>JALYTD010000053.1 GCA_030854475.1 Actinomycetota bacterium | reverse complement strand
TGAAACGGACCGAGTATTGCTCGGGTGGACGAGGCACCCGGTTACGCCAAGCGTGATGAAGATTATAACGACGGCGCGCACACTAATCGATGAAGTATTCAACCTACTAATTGTTTGGCAATCTTCGACGTCCCGGCAATGCAAGCTCCTAAGCTGCTGTAGGTAAACAATACGCGCACGCCTTCGTAAACGGGGATGCGTTGGGGTTCCACGTTTCTCCTCGGCGTCATTCCGGCACTATCATGGTCATTTTGACACTATGGTGGCGACGGCAATCGCACAACTGACACCGCCTCCGTTGCGCCGTTTCAAACGCGCCGGCTTTGAGAAAGTCGCGTATAAAGTGTGGTGCCTATATTGGCAACAGGTCCAGCCGACCTCTAGATAAGGCATTGCAAATGGAAGACCTGCTCTGTTCACTTGGGTCAGTGGAGATCCGCGAGGGCAGTGCGAGTGCGAGGCCAGCCTGCAGAATTAACCACGCAGGCGTTCGCGAGAGACTTTGGCTTAGGTCGTGGCTGGACACCGCGCGCGCCTAACGTTCCCCCCAGTCGATGTTGGTAGAACGACGGTAGAACTGCCGCCGTTGCGAACCGACATAGAGATCCAGCTACACGTCTCAAAGCAGCCGTTCTATCGGATGGAGCTAGCCGGGCTCGAACCGGCGACCTCCTGGGTGCGATTTAAGCGAAAGACCTCGCCACCGGTCAGCATCGCTCGCGATCTTGCTCAACCCAGGCCTTTTCGCCAAGGCGCTGCTCTGCTTCGTTTCGCCCGCCTTCGTCACCGCTACTTGACCACCACTTGACCACGACGCGCGCAGTGAACGAGCGATGACCCGGCTCCCGTTAGCCGCCACCAAAATCCTCGCCCCGGCCTCCCGCGGGGAGGATTTTTCTCGTCAACTGGGCAACTCATGGTTCGTCCCGCGGCAGTACAGGCCAACGAAACGCGAGCCCGGACTCAGATCGCCGGTGAAACTCGACACAATCAGCGGTCGTAAGCGAAGTCCTGGCAATGCCGGACCAAACACTGACCGCGATCGCCTACGGCGGGGTGCTCCTTACCGAGTTGATCCCTGTGCTGGAGGCACTTCTTTGACTGGTGAATGCTCAATGCCCCCGCCATTCGACCAAAGCAGAATTGCAGCAACCGTTAGTCCGACCACGATCAACTGCGACGAGGAACGCACAAATCGCAATGGGGGGTTCGATTTGCGCGCCGGTCCGACCCTACTGTCGGCGCCGCCGATTTCGATCCGGCGGCAGCCACTGAAAACGAACGGGACGAGCAACGCGACTGAGATCACGGGTGGGGCGGAGCAGTCTCCAACGGTTACGGACACAAACGACCGGCGAGAGTCCCCTCCGTCGTGCCTAAGGCATACGCAGAGTGGGGGTCGGCGGCGCCATAACCGGACCCAGAGGGCAGAGACGACAGCATCTGGGTCGGCGTGGGTCGGCGGCGCAGGGCGGTGCCGAAACACTGCTACAAGTGGGAGGTCATTGAAAGACTGAAAAGCGACACGGCTATCGCGGCTCCAGCAGCATGGTAGCGATTCGCACGATCTACGAGGTGACGCGCGATGTCGCCCCGGGCACCCGGCCGACAGCGAAAACCGCCTGGTCATAAGACAACCGTTGCCAGTGCATGCAACGTCCGATTTGGCATTCGACAGCCCACCGTACCGGACCGCCCTTTTAGGGAACGGCGTCTGAGGTGGAACGTACTGAAGGTACTTAACTCTAGAGGTAAAGCGCGCACTCTACTTCGCGCACGAAAAGGCGCCTTGGCAGCTCAGCACGCTTCCTAACGATGACACACGCTCGCCCTGAGTCGTTGTTAAAACGAAACGCCACTAACCAGCGAGGCACTCCGGCACGAGAGTGTTGCCGAAGTGCATCAGACACCGAGTATGTATCGTTAGGAAATTCCTTCTTAATCTCCGCTCGAGCGGCGGTGATAGCTTCGGCTCGAAATAGTCCCGCGTATCTTGCTGGGAGCTGGGAGCCTTGCCCGCAAGATGAAGCAAGCCCTAGACACGCCACCAGAGCGAGGACGGTTCTTGCTGCTGACCCTAAACTTCGACTGCTACTCGCAATCTTCGTAAGCCTACTGCCGTAAATCACGAGTGCGGTTCACTGTAATCGTGCCGTCGACCGCCCCAGATCCGATACAGCACCCATAGTCTGCCGCCCTGTCGGCATTCGTAAATACATGCTTGTTCAACCTTCGCCTCATTCGCGCCGTGCCGGGAGGCCAGATCGCGGCCTACTCCGTTGTTGTGCAGATCCATCTTGCGCATGTCGTAAAAATGTTCTCTCTTCTGTCGGTTAGTCGGCGGCGTGTTTCCATATTCGTGTCTGTTCCCATAACCCTCTGCCCGGCCGCGATCCAGCGCGAGCGTAATTAACGCGCTCCAAAAGCAGTGACGAAACGCGTCCCCGGCACCGTTTACTCCTGTCTTTGGCGTCAGTTTACCGGCGGCCATGAGTTGTTCCGTGCGGTTCCAGGCTTTCTGGGCGAGTTTCCCGACTTTTCGGCACTCAAGATATCTAAGGGCATGCAATGCAGATGTAAACCACCATTCGCCAGCGCAGTGCTTCTTTTCCTGCGAATTTAGATGACTGTCGTCATACCAGGAATCTGCGCCTTCCACCGTTTCACCGCTTGGATCTACGAAGGTTGTGGGCCGGCCATTCACGTACGCATAGGTCGAAGAATCAGATTCTCCTGATCTACTCGCGAGTGGATCCTCGCTTGTGAACCGACCAGAATCGGGATCGAATTCTCTTGCTCTCAGGTAATACAGCCCTGTTGGATCGGCTAGCTCGCCAACGAACCTCATTTGATTAGTTGGCGGACCGAGTACGCCGACCAACTATGAGGTGGCTCAGAAAAGCACCGGCGAAGGCGGCCACCGCAAACACACCACCTAGCAAAGGACCGAACAAAAAAACAGCTAGAACGATGAATTCCGACGGGCCACCGCCAGTGGCAAGGAGCACAGCGAGTTGGGATGAAATCAGGGCGACCCCAATCCAGATGGCGCGAGGCATTCTCGGGACTCCGGCAATGACGCCACCCAGTACGACCGCGACACCAATCATGACCGGCAAATATACACCGCTATCCCACGCCTCCGTTTGTCCGGACCACATAACTATGCTTTGCCAAACAACAATTCCCAGAGCAAGAGGGCTCATTAGCATTGCGCCTTGTCCAACTTTTTTTAGCGCGGGAATGTGGACACGAAGCTCGGGCATGGACGTTAGGTCTGAGTTTCTTGCAAGCAAGCTCGCAAGCCGCGCTCTTTAAAAAACCGCTCCGGTGCCACAATCCGCGCAACGCGCCGGGACACTTGCTGTTGGAGCGCACGCGTCAGTTCTACCTCTACGGCGAGCGCCTGGATCGCGTCCAGGATTAACGGGTCGGGATCGTGCCGAAGCGCATAACTCCGCACGCGTTCAAGGTGCTCCTTGAGTTCACTTGCGCGCTTATCGATGTCGATGAGGCGCGTTTCTTCACGGGCGAGGAAGTCTTGAAGGTCATCCACTCGGCGCACGATAGATGAGGGCCACCCGAGCAGCGGCCACCCCGCCTTTACACCCGCAGGTGCACCGAGAAGGCCCCTACTTGACCAAAACTTGACCACACGCCGATTTTCGGCCGATTCGTACTCACTGTGGAAAACAAAAGGCCCGCGTGTGCGGGCCTTTTTATGGTGGAGCTAGCCGGGCTCGAACCGGCGACCTCCTGGGTGCGATCCAGGCGCTCTCCCAACTGAGCTATAGCCCCGCGGCGCATAAGTGTAGCGCTGCCTCTTGCGTCCTAGGTCCTCGCGCGCGAGCGTCCGCGCAGGGCGACCCGGTCGAGACTCTCACCTATCTCTTACATTCGTTTTGCAAGGTGCTCGTATGCGGAGCCGGCCAGTTCGATCCCGAGCGTGACTGACCAGCGCGGCCCCGCTCCTCGGGAGTCGGCGCGGCGCGATTGGCGCGCCGTCGCCCGCGCGTGGGGGCCGCCGGGGAACGAGCGGCTGACGACGTCGGTCGGGCTCGTCCTCCTCGTCCTGCTCGCCTTGGAGACGTTGACGACGCTGTCGCTGCGTTCCTACCTGCCCGTGCACATCTTTCTCGGGCTCTTGCTGCTGCCACCTCTCGCGCTGAAGCTCGGCAGCACGGGCTGGCGGTTCCTGCGCTACTACGCGGGCAACAGGCCGTACAGGCTCAAGGGGCCGCCCAGGCTGCTGCTGCGGTTGCTTGCTCCGCTTCTGGTCGTCTCGACCCTGTCGCTCTTCGGAAGCGGGGTCGCGTTGATCGTCGTCGGGCACGGCGGCGGACTGCTGCTTAGCGTGCACGTGGTCAGCTTCGTCGTCTGGGGCGTGTTGATGTCCGTCCACGTAATCGCCTACCTCGCACTCACGTTGCGGCTGGGCGCGGCGGACTGGCGCGCGCAGGCAGAGCTGGGTGTTGCCGGGGCGCGCAGCCGGCGCGCCGTCCTCGGCGCTGTCCTCCTCGCCGGCGTGATTGTCGCCTTGGCCACCTACCCGGCCCAGCGAGCATGGCTGAGCCACCGCCGAGAGCGCCGACACGGTGACGATAGGTCCGCTTCGCGGCCGCGTGCTTGGGCACACGACCGGACGTTCGAGGTAATGCGGCTAGCGGCGGCGGATCAGCGTGACGCCGTCGCGGATCGTCAGCATCACGCTCGTCACCCCCTCGTCGTTGCGCACGTGCTCGTTGAACCCGACGATCGCTTGCGTCCCCTCCGAGTCGTCTGGGTCTAGCACTCGCCCGCTCCACAACGTGTTGTCGGCGGCGATGAACCCACGGTCGGAAAGCCTCGGCAGCACGGCTTCGTAGTAGTTGACGTAGTTCTCCTTGTCGGCGTCGATGAAGACGAAGTCGAACTCGCCCTCGAGGCGCCCGATCGTCTCCAGCGCCGGACCGAGGTGGACGGTGATCCGGTCAGCGTGCGGGCTGCGCTCGATGTAGCGCTTCGCCACCTCGGCGTGGCGCTCGTCCACCTCACACGTGTCGATGCGGCCGCCCTCCGGGAGCCCAGCCGCCATGGAAAGCGACGAGTAGCCGCTGTAGGTGCCGAGCTCGAGCACGCGCCTTGCTCTACTCGCGTAGACGAGGAACTCGAGGAAGCGCCCCTCGATCGTGCCCGTGAGCATCTGCGGCGCCTGCAACGTCTCGCGCGTCTCCGCGGCAAGCTCGGCCAGGAGCGGGTCGGGCGGGGCCGTGTGCTCCTCGGCGTAGCGGTCGATCTCGGGCGGGACGATGGCCATCGCCGGACTGTACCGTGGCGCCCCGTGGCGGCCCCCGAGCGTGTCCTCAGCCAGCGTGAGCTGAACCGCGCGCTGCTCGCCCGGCAGCTGCTGCTCGAACGCGCACCGCTCTCCTTGCCCCGCGCGCTCGACCGCATGGGCGCGCTGCAGGCGCAGTACGCGCCGTCGATGTACGTCGGCCTGTGGTCGCGCGTGCAGGAGCTCGACCGCGGCCAGTTGACCCGCGCACTCGTGCGACGCTCGGTCGTGCAGGGAACGCTGATGCGGCTCACGATCCACCTCGTCTCGCGCGGGGACTACTGGCCGCTCTCGATCGCGATCCGGAGCCGAGGCGCCGCTGGTTCCTGCGCACGCACAAGCACCTCGGCGATGCCAGGAAGCACGAGCGAAGCGCGAAGGAGCTGCGGACGTTCCTTGCTGACGGCCCCAGGTCGGCCGCCGAGCTCGACGGCCGCTTCGGCAAGCGAGGCTGGACGAGCCTCTGGGTCGACCTCGTGCGAGTGCCGCCCTCGGACACATGGGAGCGGCGGCGCGCCGATCTCTTCGGGCTGGCGGAGGAC
>JALYTD010000052.1 GCA_030854475.1 Actinomycetota bacterium | reverse complement strand
TGAAACGGACCGAGTATTGCTCGGGTGGACGAGGCACCCGGTTACGCCAAGCGTGATGAAGATTATAACGACGGCGCGCACACTAATCGATGAAGTATTCAACCTACTAATTGTTTGGCAATCTTCGTACAATGTTCCTTGCTTCGAGGAGAGGGGCCGTTCTTCATACAATCAGCAACATGGCTCTTGATGAACGAAGATGTTCCCCAGTGTTTTGTGCGCACGATCGTGTAGAGGACACGCGCGCGACGCCAAGACATCCATAACGATCAGGGTTATACCACTTATATTTGTCTTTGCAAGCATCGTGCTTCAGTTCTCGAAAAGGATGGTCACACATTGCTTTACCGCATTCGTTGACATAGTTCTCCTCTCACTTTTTCGCCGAGGCAGGCTGAGTTTCGGCGTAACAGCCCCGCTCCTAGTCATCTTGGTAGGGGCGACGATCGGAGGCCAGTTAGTGATCTACACTGATACGTCGTCGACCGCAGCTTTAGGGTTCTTACTATTCCCTATGTCTCTGAGCCTCATCGTCTTCGGCCTCTACATTGTGAAGCCATTTTCGTTCTCGTTGTGGAAAACAAAAGGCCCGCGTTTGCGGGCCTTTTAATGGTGGAGCTAGCCGGGCTCGAACCGGCGACCTCCTGGGTGCGATCCAGGTAACGCCTCACCGGCTGTTGCCTGCTCTGGCACCACAAAACAATGGCCCCTTGCTCTCAATGTTTTCATGGCGCTGGGGGACAGCGGAAGCCCCTTCGCCCTCGCGCTTCGCGCAACCGTAACGAGTCGGCCCGTTCAAAGCCGTTCAAGACCACTGGTTACTGGCGCGCGCTGGCGCAGGACTAGCCCACAGGCGAAGGCCCAGTTCGTGTACGGGATCGGCGCCTACGAGAGCCGCAGCGCCGTCGGGCTGCGGCGCGACGGCGGCTCCTAGTAGGAGACGCAGTGGCTGTACAACCGGGACCAGCTCGCCCCGGGCCAGGCGCTGACGCTGGTCGGCGACGGGAGACCTCCCTGGGCGCGGCAATTAACCGGCCCGAACTGATCGGATTCTGACCAAAGGCGTACACGACGCCAGATTGCCCCTCAGCCGCCGCGTGATCTCGTGTGCGACAGGTTAGCCTTGGCGGATGAGAGAGTGCCTGCGCTGCGGTCACAAGAACAGCGCTAGAGCAAAGTTCTGCGAGGAGTGTGCGTCGCCACTGCCGGCGGCATCCGTATCGCGGGAGCAACGCAAGACCGTCACCGTCATCTTCTGCGACTTGACCGGCTCGACGGCGCTGGGCGAGACGAACGATCCCGAGGCTCTGCGCGCCCTCCTCGCGCGCTACTTCGAGCGCATGAGGGCGATCGTCGAGTCGCACGGGGGCACGGTGGAGAAGTTCATCGGCGACGCGGTCATGGCTGTGTTCGGTGTCCCGCGGCTACACGAGGACGACGCCCTGCGGGCCGTGCGGGCGGCGCTGGAGATGCGAGACGCGCTTCCCGAGCTCGGCCTACAGGCCCGGATCGGCGTCAACACCGGCGAGGTCGTGACGGGAACCGAGGAGCGGCTCGCCACCGGCGACGCCGTCAACGTCGCCGCCCGCCTGGAGCAGGCGGCCGAGCCCGGGGAGGTTTTGATCGGCGAGCCCACCGTCGCGCTCGTGCGCGACGCCGTCGAGACGGAACCGGTCGCGTCGCTCGAGCTGAAGGGCAAGGCCGAGCCTGTGCCCGCCTGGCGTCTGCTCGCGGTGAACGGCGAGCAGGCCCGGCGGCCAGAGGCCCCGATGGTCGGCCGCGGACGTGAGCTGCAGGCGCTGCGCGATGCTTTCGCGCGTGCCGAGGGCGATCGCTCCTGCCAGCTGTTCACCGTGCTCGGAACGGCCGGCGTCGGCAAGTCGCGGCTGGCAGCCGAGTTCCTGAAGGACCTCGACGCAACCGTCGTCCTCGGCCGCTGCCTCTCCTACGGGAAGGGAATCACCTACTGGCCGGTGGTCGAGGTCGTCAAGCAGCTCGACGCTCTCCCGACCGATCAAGCGGCTGCCGCCTCGCTTCGCTCGCTGCTCGGGGAGAGCGATCAGGGAACCTCCGCCGAGGAGATCGCCTTGGCCTTCCGCAAGCTGCTCGAAGAGCGGGCCCGGGCAGGGCCTGTTGTCTGCCTCTTCGACGACCTGCACTGGGGCGAGCAAGCGTTCCTCGATCTCGTCGAGCACATCGCAGACCTCTCGCGAGACGCACCACTCCTCGTCCTCTGCATGGCGCGACCGGAGCTCCTGGACGGCAAACCGGGCTGGGGTGGAGGCAAGCTGAACGCGACCACAGTCCTGCTCGAGCCGCTCTCCGCAGAGGAAACGGACGACCTGCTCGAAGCGCTCGGCGGCGTCGACGAGGAACTTCGACTGAAGATTCGTGAGGCAGCCGAGGGGAATCCGCTCTTCGTCGAGGAGATGCTGGCGCTCGTGCGCGAGGCAAAGGACGGCGAGATCGTAGTCCCGCCGACGATTCAGGCGCTGCTCGCCGCGAGGCTCGACCAACTCGAGCCATCGGAGCGAAGCGTGCTCGAGCGCGGCTCGGTCGAGGGCCGGGTCTTCCACCGCGGCGCCATGCAGGCCCTTGCCCCCGAGGAAACTCAGCTGGCCGAAAGACTGGTCGCTCTCGTGCGCAAGGAGCTCGTCCGGCCCGACAAGGCCCAATTTCCCGGCGACGATGCTTTCCGCTTCCGCCATCTCCTAATCCGCGACGCGGCCTACGACGGCCTTCCGAAGGCCACGAGGGCCGAGCTGCACGAGCGCTTCGCCGACTGGCTGGAAGAAAGAGGCCGAGATCGCGTCGAGCTGGACGAGATCCTTGGCCATCACCTCGAGCAGGCGGCCCGCTACAAGCAGGAGCTCGGGCAGCTCGATCCCGGTTTAGCCGAACGTGCCGGCGAGCACCTGGCCAGCGCCGGGCGACTGGCGCTCTGGCGCTCTGACATGCGTGCAGCCCGCGTTCTTCTCAATCGAGCGCTCGAGCTGACCCGGCCGCACCGGCTCGACGTCGCGCTCGAGTGCGACCTCGCAGACGCGTACGGATGGACCCGCACTGCTGATGCGGCCGCGGTCGCCGAGTCGGCAGGCGAGCGGGCACATGCCGCCGGTGACGAAACCGGTGAGGCCGTTGCGCAGATCGTCGCCGGCCGGTATCGCATGCTCGTTGCCGCCGATCCTCGAGTCGACGAGTTGGAGACGCGCGCTCGCGCTGCGCTGCCCAAGCTCGAGCGAATGGACGACCACGCCGGTCTGGTGCACGTTTGGGCCACGCTCGTCGAGGTCGCGAACTTTGGAGGCCGGCACGAGGAGATGGCGCAGGCTGCGGAGCAGGCGTTGCGCCATTCCCGACTCGCCGGCCAGAAGATCTTGCATCAGTTTCGGCTCCACACCGCCCTCGTGTTCGGCCCGCGAGCGGCGGACGAAGCGTTGCTCACGCTCGACGCGTATCTCCGGGAACCTCCTGATCCGAGCTCGGTGCTTCGACGCGCGCAGCTCCTGGCGATGCTCGGGCGATTCGAGGAGGCACGCATGAGCGCGAAGATGGCGGGCGAGCAGCTAGTCGAGCTCACGGGATGGGGCGGCGAGCACGTCTTGGCAGAGATCGATGTTCTCGCAGGCGAGCATGAAAACGCCGCGCGCCTTTTGCGCGAGCATTGCGATCGGCTCGAGAAAGGCGGCGAGCGGGCTCACCTGTCGACCTACGCACCGGCGCTGGGCCGGTCCCTGTGCGCGCTCGGACAGTACGACGAGGCGGAACGACTGGCACAGCTCGGCCGCGAGCTCGGCGGCGAGGGCGACCAATTCACGCAGATGATCTGGCGGCAGGTTCAAGCTCTGGTCCACGCCCATCGTGACGAGCACGTCGAGGCGGAGAGGCTCGCTCGTGAGGCTGTCGCCATCACGGAGCGTATGGACGCTCCCAGTTTGCAAGGCCATGCGCTCTGCGACCTGGGCGAAGTGCTCGCCGCCGCCGACCGAACCGATGAGGCCGCCGCCGCGCTCGAGCAGGCGCTCGATCGCTACGAGCGGAAGAAGAACCTCGCGATGGTCGCGCAGGTGCGGCCACGGTTCGAGGCGCTTCGCGCGGGCGTGTCCTAGGGACCCGAGCTGGGCGAATGGGGCTAGCCGGGCTCGAACCGGCGACCTCCTGGGTGCGATAACGACCGATCGATGCACCCTTGTGCATATATGGCTTTCCCATGCCGTCTCAGGCTTGGCCGTCGCCACCTAATTCGTTCAGTTTGGTAGCACCACCGGTAGAAACGCCCCTTCGCCGTAGAGGGTTGGCCACGTCTCCGACCAATGGTCTCAGTAGGCGACCGGCTACTGCGGCGCCCAACCGAGTGTGAGAAAACTGGCGATAGAGTGTTGCCACGTTCCGCCATGGACTCAATCGTCTATATCGATCGGCACTACAAAGATCCACTGGACGGTCCCCAACCATGGTCTCGTATTCGGTGGTTCCCAGACACATTGGCCGAATGGGAGGCTTTCTTCGATGAAGACCACGCGTCGAAACCTCGATTCTTTCGGGAAGTTGATCTGGCAATTGAATGGGGTAGAGCACGGGCCGACGTTGTCCTTATCCGCCTCGGATCGACAATTGACGCAATGTACTCGGCGGGCAAGCGCCATGCCGCAGAACGCAACAACGCCGGGTCAGAGTGGCATTTCCCAAGGTGGCCTCCGGCTTCGTGGCCTCGCTACGATGGCCCGCCCGAGCCTGGTTGGCCGGAATACGACGGATAGTTAGCCGGCGGTCTTAATTACGAACCTGCAGGCGCTTATCGGAGTAGAGGTGAAATCTCCGAAGCTAAGAAGTCAGCGCCCTTGTTCGAGGAGCTTTTGCACTTTCGCATTTCGACGTATATGGGATCGCCACGACGGAACAATGGGTTCGCGGGTTGGCCTTCTATCCTGATCACGGACATCGGTGTTTTGGTCGTGAACCAAACAATGACAGTCCGGATCTGTGGTCCGCCGACAAGCCCCCTTGTGCTGCGTCCCTCGGCGAGTGCGTCCCTTCTCTTTACTTGACCAAAACTTGACCACGGACGCTTTCGGCCGTTTTCTGCACCGCTGTGGAAAACGAAAGTCCCGCGTGTGCAGGCCTATGGTGATGGAGCTAGCCGGGCTCGAACCGACGACCTCCTGGGTGCGATTTACTGGCAAAGCCTTGCGACGATTCTCCATCGGTCGTCGTTTCGCTCAACAACGCGGTCTTCGGGCGCGCTGTCTTCGCCATTCCTTGCAGCGATGCGTCGCCGCTAC
>JALYTD010000049.1 GCA_030854475.1 Actinomycetota bacterium | reverse complement strand
TCGGCACGGTGAAGAACCGCATCAGGATGTGCGGGAGCCCGGCCGTGCCGAGCACGAGCGCGAGGCCGAGCGACACTGTGTCGATCGGGTTCTTCAGGAAGGTGCCCGGCCCGAGCGAGAACGTACTCTCCTTGGCCTTGCCCGCCGTCTCGGCTTGGTTGAACAGCTCGATCGGGTTGAAGCCGACCTTGTTGAGCACGAAGACCGACATGACCACGATGCCGCTCATCAGCAGGCACGCCTTGATGATCTGCACCCACGTCGTCGCGAGCATGCCGCCGAAGACGACGTAGCAGAGCATGAAGGTGCCGGTGATCAGCACGGAGAGCGTGAAGTCGATGCCGACCAGCTTCTCGATCAGCACACCGGCGCCCACCATCTGGGCGATCAGGTAGAAGGCCGCGACGCTGAGGGTGCCCAGGGCAGCGGCGACGCGCGCGGGGCGCTCGCGGAGGCGGAAGGACAGCACGTCGGCGATCGTGTACTTGCCCGCGTTGCGCATCCGCTCCGCCAGCAGGAACATCACGGTGAGGAACGCCACGAGGAAGCCGACCGAGTACAGGAACCCGTCGAAGCCGTAGAGGTAGATCAGGCCCGCGATACCGAGGAACGACGCCGCCGACAGATAGTCGCCGGAGATCGCGAGACCGTTCTGGAAGCCGGTGATCCCGCGCCCGGCGGCGTAGAACTCCGCCGTGCTGCGCGCTCTCTTGGACGCCCAGAAGGTGATGACGAGCGTAATGGCGAGGACGATCGAGAAGACGACGACCGCCGTGGTGTTGATCTCGGCCAAGACGATCATCGGGCAGGCTCCTCGGTCGTGGTGGTCGCGGCGCGGCTGTCCTCGGCGCGGCCGGCGCGCGCCGCATCGGTGTCCAGGTGCGCCCAGCGCTCGATCGCCTTCTCGGCGAGCGGGTCATAGACCTTGTTGGAGCGGCTGAGGTACATAAGCCCGAGCACGAGCACCATGACGAACTGCGTCAGCGCGAGGCAGTACCCCACGGTCAGCCCCTGGTAGACCCGCTTCGACATGAGGTCCTGGGAATACGCCGTGAGCAGGATGAAGCCCATGTACCAGACGAGGAAGAAGATCGTCGCGGGCAGGACGAACGAGCGCCGCTTTCGCACGAGCTCCTGGAACTCGGGCGAGACCTCGATGGCCTGCCAGTCGATGTCCCCATGGGGCGCGTCGTCGGTGCGCGCCGCGTGGGCCTCACCCTTCGGGGGGGGCGGTTCCGCCATGACTCCTCCTTTGCAGGCTGAAGCGTCGCGGAAGTGTACCGCGCCCGGCGTCGCAAATCGGCCTTCGGCGACGTGGCCCAACAACACGAGACCCCCAAGCGCTTGCTGGGGTTCTGCGAGTGGGGCAGCTAGGGCACTCGAACCCCACGACCTCCTGGGTGCGATCTAGGCGCTCTTCGCCACAGCCGAGCGACTACACGAGGACCACACAGGCTCTGCCGGGTGGGGGCCGTTGCGAGCCGGTCACACCCGCAAGGCGGACGGGCGAAATACCCGCTCTAGCCGGTAGTTCCCGCCGGGAGCCAGCTGTGCCGGTTGAGTCCGTACCGGCCTGTCACGCCGGAGGTCGCGGGTTCGAGTCCCGTCGCTCCCGTCTCTCAGAAACCCTGCTCACGGGGTCTTTCATCAAATCAGGCAGTACGAGCGGCTCTAGTCCGGGCAGCAGAAGGGCAGCAAACGCCTGATCTCGGCGCTCGGCAGTGCCCCTTCGGCAGCCTCCGCGCTCCCCCAAGACTCAGGAGCGACCCGTACAGGGACCCCTACCCTCAGTCTGCCCGTGCGAACCGCAAGCACCAGCGTTCCTACCAGTCGGGCAGCGCCTCGTCAGTCGCTGCGTGCCTCCAGTCGGCCTCGGAGTCGATACCACCTGCGGGCGGCTCCTCGCCCTGGTACTGCCAGACACGATGGTCGCCGCCGCGCCCGGCTATACCGAAGACGAGACCCGTCGGCGTCTCGACCCAGGCCCAATACTCCTGGCCGTCGTCGCTTGTCCCGAGCTCGAAGGTCTTGCCGTCGAGCAACTGCCCGCTTGGGTCGAGCTCCTTCGGGCCTGCGGCGTATCGGCCCCGGCGTTTGTGGCTACCGAATTGGTAGGCGCTGATGTCGAAGAGCAGCTTCTTTGCTTCGTCGAAGCCGCGGCGATCGAGCCGACCGCCGTACTCATCGAGCTCCTTGCTACCGGCGTAGCGGCGCTCGCGCGCCTCGGCGGCGGCCTTGTTCAACACCTCGGCTCGCTTCTTCACGCCGTCAATGACGGCGAAGAGCGCGGCCCACGCCTTGGTCGAGTTCACGTGGGTGTCGTAGGCGAGCTCGCGGCCGTGGAGGATGCCGTGGCGGAGGAGCTCGCCTGTCGCGCTGGTCGTCTCGACCCGCTTGCTCATCAGCTTGCTGAGCGCCTGGAGCCCGAGCGGGTGCCCGGCGAGAGTCTCCTCGTCGAGCAGATTGGGGTTCCTCGGCTTGAAGAAGTAGTCGTGAATCTGAGACGAGAGCTGCTCGAGATGGAAAGCTTCAACAGCCTCTTCGAAGCGCAGCTGCTCCTGGAGGACTGGCGGCTCGAGTACAACCACTACCGACCACACCAATCCTTGAACTACCAAACCCCCGCCGAGTACGCCCACCGCTGGAGGACCGACAACCAACCAGAACTCTCATAACAGGTGGACCGAAAAACGGGGTCCGGTCACCGAGAGTAGGGCGGCGGATGATGCGAGCAATCGCGGGAACGAGCCCGTCGTTCTCGTACGCGCGTTCGATCTGCTGTTTGTACCGGACGGCTGCGTACGCCTGCCGGGTTCCGTCACTTCGCGGAATGGTGACCTCGGCCCGCGCTCGCTCGTATATCTCGAGCGCGTCCTGGTAGAGCAGTTCCAGAGCCGGCTGCGCGTTCTCTGTGTCTCCCACTGCATCACCCCCGTCTTCGCGTTAATTGAGCCCCAGCCGGTTACGTTGGCGCTTGGTGAGCACCGCAGTCCTGCGCTCCAGCTCGGCACGTACGTCATGAACCTCGCCAATCCGATGCTCGACCTGGTCGAGCCTCTCTCCGATTGCGCTGGCGAGCTGGGTGACGGCGCCTTTGAGCTCGCGAAGCTCGGTGCCGTCTAGGAACCGGGCTCCAGCCTCCAGGACTTCGCGACTCTGGCGTTGCGCGTGCTCGAGTTCCTCGACCAGCGCCGTGGCACTCTGCGCGAACTCTCCGACGGTCTTGGACGCTTCCTGCAACGAGGCTGCCGAGGAAGATGCGGATTCCTCTGCCTTTGCGAGACTCTGAAGACGCTCTCGAGCTTCCGCGAGCGCGCTTTCCGAATCCGCGAACCGACGGCTCACGTCGTCGAGGCTTAGGGCTGGATGTGCTTGCTCAGTCACGTGCGGACTCCTTCGTAGTCGTTGACGATCTCGTTTAGTTCTTGGCCCGTCCGTTCGAGGATCGATGCCAGCGCCAGCACCCGAACCCCCGGATCTCCGCCAGGGTCGATCAGGGCTCTGTGCTGCAACTCATCCGATTTGGCCCGTGCCAGCCCGAGCTTTTCGATGGCTGCCATTGCTGCCGCCAGAACCCCATCGCGCTGAGTTGTGGAAAAACCGAGCAGCGAACCAGCGAATTCGTCCTGTTCCGCTACTGAGACGTTGTAGCGCTCGACGGCAGAGCGGAGCGACGCGTCCAAATTCGATCCGAACTCACGAAGGTCGCCTCTCTCGTCGAGTACTTCACTCAGCCCGCGAGCCAGCAACAAGCCGGGATGATCAGGATAGGAAGAGAGGAGCCGAGCACTATCACCGCGCATCTCCCGGGCGTCATCGACGGCATCGATCTCGGTCAGCTCTTGGAGCCAGTCCGAATAGGAGAAGTCTGGTTGATCGACGAGCCGTTCGAGTGTGGGTGCTATCGCTCCCTGTGACAAGTAGTCGAGGATCCGCTGACGGAAGAAGCCGTTTCCGTCGCCGTTAGCCTCTCGAGCCGCGAGCCACATCTCGCGTAGGGAGCGGCGACGGGACCGCTCGACTGTCTCGTAGACAAACTCGATCAGGATCCGAGCGCATTCGGTGACCGCCTCGTCGAGTGGCTTCTCGGCGGAAGGAGCCGCGAGCGCTCTGATCGCATCCGCTCGGCCAGGTTGGTTGCGCCGCACATAGTCAACAAGCCGGTCAACGACCCCTTGAGCGTCGATCTCGGCAAGCTCGACGGGGAAGGTGCGCGCACCCCATTCGACGAGATAGTCGCGGATGACTCCGAGGAGAACGAGCCTGTGGAGCGCGCGCTCCTGACTCTCGCGCGTAAGAGCTGGCTCGGTCTCGCCGCGGCGCGTATCAGCCGCGTTCTTGGCCATCGGAAGATCGACCGAGGCACGTTGGCCAAGGGTGGAAAACTCCCGGATGGTCGCTGACAGGGCGTCAAGCTCGCGCTCTACTCCACGAAAGGACCGCAGGAGGAAGAAGAGCTGGCGCGTGATGTCGTCAGCGTCCTTCCGATTGATGGCCTCGTGCGCTCGTCGAATCTCCTCGAGGTCGAGGTCTTCACTAAGAAGTCGCCGGGCTCGTGTCTCGTCGTACTCAACAACCACAAGACCGCATTCGGCGCGCTGGCCGTCTCGGCCCGCCCGGCCGACCTCCTGGTAGTAGCCCTCGATGGAGCCGGGTATCCCGTAGTGGAGGACATAGCGGATGTTGCTCTTGTCGATCCCCATCCCGAACGCCTTTGTCGAAACAAGGAGTGGTGACCTGTTCGCCTTAAAGGCGCTCGCATGGCTCCGCTTGACTCGTTCCCAGTCCGCCTCGAGTCCTCTCGGAGCGGAGCCTGAGTACATCGCTGGCTGCGATCCGACAACTCTGGCGAGATCGCGTCTCACGTCGACGATCCCGTATTCGCCGTTGACCCACGGGCAAAAAACAACACCCGAAAACGTCCGCTCTTGGCGCGGCCGGAAGAAGTCACCCGCAGGCACATTGAACTTCGCCGGGAGTGAGCGCAGAAAGCCCGTCAGAGCTCCGGACGCCTCGTCGGGCTCCACACGCAGGATGTTGAAACGAAGTTCGGGCCGGTCGAAGCTTCGCGGACGCACGACCGAACGTTCCGAATCACGCTCGATTCCGAGCTCGATCAGTACGTCGCGCAGCACGGCTCTCGAAGCTGTACCCGTGAGGGCGAGAATCGGCGGCGGCGTGTCGGCAGCATCGCGGCACACACTGCGTAACGTGTTTCCAAGGTTGAGGTAGGACGTTCGGAAGTCGTGGCCCCACTCCGAGACACAATGCGCCTCATCGACAACGGCGAGGTTGATCAGGCTTGTGTGAGAAAGGGAGCGGAGAGTCGAACGGAATGCTCTTTGCTGCAAGCGCTCGGGGGAGACGAAGACAAAGAGCGCGTACCCCGAAGCGACGTCGTCGAGAAGCGCCTCGCGCTGGCCTTGTTGGATCTTGAAGGCCGAGATGGCGGCCACCCGATCGATCCCGTGAGCCCGGAGGCCCTCGACCTGATCTTCCATCAGGGCGATCAAGGGATCTACGACGAGAGTGCGTCCCGGTAGGACGAGGCCGGCGAGTTGGTAGATCAGGCTCTTACCCGCCCCCGTCGGGAGCAGCACCGCGCAGTCGCGGCCCTCGATCACTTCAAACAGCGCGTCCAGCTGACCCTCGCGAAAGTCCTCCTTGGCGAAGATCGCCTGCAGCATCACGCGGAGCGCCCACTCAATCTCTTCGCCCTCGGTGGCGACCGTTACGCGGCCGGCGCCCTCGTAGACAGGATCGGCGACCGCGACCGGAAGATAGGCGTCTCGCACGACTATTTCCGGCCCTTGCGAGACCGCGCGAAGCTCGTCGAGCGGCGAAGCCCCGAGCTCGAGACGGATGAGTACATCGGGTTCGCCGGGATCAGTGGCGCCGATGAACTCATAGCCACGGTCCCCTTGTTCGTACCGGCGCCAGTCGCCGTTAGCGCCGACCACGATCTCTCGCGGGAGCAATCCACCACTCCACAGGGCGTCAGCCGCGGCAAAGAGGTTGAGGTACGGCGGCAAGAGATCAAGAACGACGCCGAGCGGATCTTGCGTCTGGACTACCCATCGCTTGCCGGCAACAAAGCCGCTTGCAAAGGCTTCGAGGAGCGCGAGAACGAAGCGGTGCACCTGCGCAGGTGCCCGGACGAGCTGCTGATGGGCCGATCCACCTTCCTGGGGCGGTGCCTGCCAGCGCGCCACGATTTCGTTGAGCCCAAAGCCGTGGCCCGTGCGAACTTCATCTGAACCGACACGGATGACGTCGAAGCCGGCGGCTGCCAGAAGCTCGTCACGACCGTCGTCAACGAGATCGTTCTCGTCATGTTGAGCGCCGTCGATTTCGACGACGAACGGCTTCTGCCAAGGCGGCGCGACGAGAAAATCGACGCGACGCTGGCCAGCGGCAGGGACGCCGGCCGCGGCTGCGAGAGCATCGAGCGATGCCTGGGGAACGAACCATCGCGTTGCGCTCGCGCCCAGCGCGCGCGGTACCCACTCTTGAAGAAAACGGCGCTCCTCGTCGGAGCCGAACTCAACCGAGCTGTCCAACTCGACTGAGTCGAACGAGATGGCTGCTGAACGCAAACCATCTGGCTCGAAGCGTCTCCGAAGTCGATAGCTGAGATCACCTGGCACCGGTGCCGGCTCGAGTTCTCCGCCAAGCCCGAGCGACTCCAGTAGGAGCTTCTCCGCGACGGGATGGAGAGGCGGTGCCGATCCTCGTTGAAGGATCTTGCGGAGTAGTCCCACGAGGCGCTCGATGTCGGGACTTGGGCTAGCGATCGTCTCTGTCCGAGCGACCCAGCACTGCGAAAGCATTGCCGCAGCTAGAGCTCCAGCTTCTCCGAGAGCACGTAGCGACGCGCCAGCGGTCGTATAACGGCACGTCCAGCCATTCCGATCGGTAGTTGCATCTGCCCAAAGCACTCGGCGCGCCGCAATGGGCCCTGGCTCACCGTTCGCAGAAGCCTGATGCCCTCTGCCATCTCTCGCGGTGTCCTCGCCTATGTTCCGAATGCCGGTGCATTCCGGATATCTCGGACACGACCAGAACTGGTGGCCGCGGTTGCGGCCACGGCGAGCTGTCTTGAGGACCATCGTCTCTTCGCAACC
Source organism: Actinomycetota bacterium (assembly GCA_030854475.1). GTDB lineage: Bacteria > Actinomycetota > Thermoleophilia > Gaiellales > Gaiellaceae > JALYTD01. Next base: position 11,481 of record JALYTD010000049.1, on the reverse strand, counting down.
GGCTTGGGGGCATGTGGGCGCCGGCCCCGGATCAGGCTGCTCAACCGCCGGCTCGAGGGTCGGGATGTTTTCGCCTTCTTCATAGTCCCGCACACCCTTGCAATCGGGGTAGTCGCAGCAGCCCCAGAAGAGGCCGCCCGCGTTTCTGCCACGGCGAGCTGTCCTTAACTCCATTGGCCGTTCGCAACGCGGGCAGGGTGGCACCTGGCCGATTTCGCGCTCGTCGAGGGTGACCCCAACGTCGTCGCTGCTCATGCCATGCCAGTCCAACGCTTCGTTCGCGTTTGCGCGTCGGTGAGAGATCGGTCGAAGACGAGATCGCTCTTTGAGAGCTTTGATACGGACATGCCTCGAAGAGCCTATCCTGCCAAGCGTCAACGCCAAGCCCGAGTTTCGGATCGGCGCAGCCTTCTTCCGGCATGCTCCACACTCCGTAAGACTGGAGAGCCCCAGAAGCGACTGGCCCTACGTGCGAGCAGCCAACGGTCAACTCTCGTTTTCGCCTTCCGACCTCAACGAGAAGCAGAGCTGAAGAATGTGCGCGGGCCGCGTGTGCCGCGCGAGCTTCGTGTCGTTACACCGAGCAGGTCGCTCGCATTCAGGGGGCCCGGCCCAACGCCATGCACGTCGTCACCGGCACCGGTGAGCTTGAGAGCTTTCGGCCCGACGACTTCACGGCCTTCTACCGCCGGCTCAAGGCTCGCTTTCTTGCTGCTGTCGAGAGCGGCGCCGAGACCTACCCCTACCCGGTCGAGCACTGCGGGCTCTGCGACTTTCTCTCGCTCTGCCGCGAGCAGTGGGAGCGCGACGACCACCTGACGCTCGTCGCGGCATGTCGCGGACTCAGCTCGAGCGGCTTGTTGCCGCGGACATCTCGACGCTCGAGGCGCTTGGTGAGTTGCCGTCCGGGACCGCGATCCCCAAGATCCGCGCGCCGAGCTTCGAGAACATTCGCCACCAGGCGGAGCTTCAGCTCCACAAGCGACGCACCGACGAGCATCGCGTCGACATTCCTTGGCCGGTCCCTTGGCGAGGAAGAAGTCGCGCGCATCTCCAAGGAGCTTCGTATCGACCTCGCTCCGCGTGAGCCGACAAACCTGGACGCGGCGCGCAGAGGCTAGTCGAGTCGGACGATCCCGTCCGCGATCGAGATCGACAGCACTTCGCCGGCTCGGACGAGCTTTTCGAGGTTCGACTTCCCGACGAGCAGGACGGCCGAGCGTTCTTTGTCAGGCCCGGTCCTCGGGTCGTAGCGCGCATCGAGCTGCAGGCCTCTGAGAACGACCGAAACACTGCAACGTTCCGTCGGGAAGTAGCCCTTTGCTGGTCGGGGGAAGCGGATGCGACCAGCGAGGACGTCAGCACGAGTAACTCGCTGGCTTTCGGTAAGCCCCGCCGGCATCACACCCCTGATATTCGTCGGAGTCGGCGCATTCGTTGCTCCGGAGGCAATGTTCAAGATCTCACGGGTCTCGTCCATTTTCCACCGGGGCACCCGTCCTGGGTGATCGTTCATTGGAGGGTCGTGTTCGCGAATGAGTTCGGCCTGCACCTGGTCAATGAGGGCAGCTGGAAGCGGGAGGAATCTGATCTCGCAGTCGAGCAACTTGGCTGAGATCACCTTCTCGGCGTCGCGCCCATACGCGCGGAAGGCAGTCGCCCGGAAATCGAGCGCTTTGGCGAGTTTGTTGCGAAGTGTTGAGCTCCGGCTGTTGCCACGGAGGTGATTGCCCCAGACCCTCGAGCGGAGTCCGCGATGGGACTCGCCAACGTAGAAGAGCCGTCCACTCTGGTACCAGGCGTAGACGCCCGGCTCGACAGGGATGTCTGCCGCCGAGAGTTCGGCAACGCTCCGCAGCGGCTGGCTTAGAAGTTGCTCGGCTGACTCGATCAACGAAGTTCCTTCAAGGCGGCTGTTGTCGTACCGAGTACTTGGTCGATGCTCTCAACGGGCGAGGCCGCCCGCTCTTCGCCGGTCCTGAGCAGAAGCCACATCGGAACGGCTCGCCTGGCCCAGATCTCCTCGACTGCCATTGCATAGATCGCAAGTTGGAGGGGATCGGGATCAGTTCCCCCGGTCTTGTAGTCAACGAGTTCCCAAACGCCGTCGTCGCGTTCGAAGATCGCGTCGATCCGACCTTGCACCGAAATGCCTTCGCCGATGTAGAGGGTGAATGGTTGTTCGACCATCAAGGGAGTCAGCTTTGCGAAACGACTCGCCTCGAAGTTCGCCCATAGCTCGTCCGCAGTCACCGGGCGGCCGTCGCCTCGGCGCTCGCCCCGATCGAGGTCGTACGGCTCCTCGATCTCGTCTGGCACGCTGCCTGGCGCAGTTGCGCTTCGGCTCTGCAGTTCGATCCTCCGGTGTAACTCCGTCCCTAGTCTCGCCGCAGGTGAGGGTGGCGACGGCACTCGGCGTACGTAGCGCCAGAAAAACTCGTCCGGGTCACGCAAGAACGTCAAGAGGGCGGTTACTGACAGCGCTGCCGGCGGGTGCCACGGGGGTACCGGCGGGTGGTATGCCTCTTGCTCGCGCAAGCTCTCGAGTTCGGCCTCGATTCGAGCAGTCTCGGCCTTGTCGCGCGGAGGAGGCTGAAACCGCTGCTCGGGATCCGCGGGTAAGTCGACCCCGACTGAGTACGGATTCTCTGGCGGGCATTCTAGCTCGCGAACGTCCATGAGCCCTGTCGCGACCGCCTCGTCCCAATATGGCGACGGCTCCTTCGGTCGGATATTGTCGCGGTAGTACCAGCTGCGGGAGAGAACGAGCTTTCGTTTCGCGCGTGTGATGCCCACGTACATCAGGCGGCGTTCCTCTTCATCCCGGAGACGGTCGAGGTCCTCCTTAGTCGGCGGCGACGAAGGCAGGAAGTCTCGGTCCCCGCGCAGATCGAAGGGCAAACGTTGCCAGCGTTCTGCGGGGTTATTGCCTCCCTTACCAGGATGCGGCATCTGGCCTTTGACCAGTCCTGGGAGGAAGACGACGTCCCACTCCAGGCCCTTCGCCCTATGGAGTGTCATCAGTGTGACTGCGTTCTCCTCGGTCGCCCGCAGTTCGTCTTCGTCCTGATCGGCCTCCTCGAGCGAGTCGAGGTAGTCGACAAAGCCTGCGAGATCGAGCGATCCGGCGACAGGCTGGTAACCCTGCGCGAGATCGCGCAGCTTCGCCAGATGGCGGAGCGCCATGCTCGCTTCCGGGTTCGGCGAGGCTGCGAGCTCGCCCGTAAGGCCCGAGCTTCGAGCGATCTCACCCACGAGATCGGCGAGCGAGACTTGAGTCGCGAGAGCGGCGAGCTCCCGCCACCTCGAGCGAAGGTCGCCGATCCGTTCCCGCGCTTCCTCCGACACCTCAGCGATTTCATGGTGGGCCACGATTGCGTCGACGAGGCGGTATTCGACCACGTCGCGGTCGCCTTGCCGGCTGCGCCGGTTCTCGTCCTTCGCACGGGCGGCCAGGAAGTAGAGGTCGCGCCGGCTCAGCCGGTATGCAGGCCCGAAGAGCAACCGAGTCAGCGCAAGGTTGTCGCCCGGATCATCGAGCACGCGTAGCCAGGCGACGACGTCGAGGATCTCCGGCCGTGTCCAGAACCCACCGAGCGTGTCGACCTCGACAGGGATGCGCCGCGCGACAAGCGCGCGATAGATGGGATCCAGCTGCCCGCGCGTTCGCACGAGCACCGCGTACTGCGACCATGGCGGGCCGCCGTCATCGACCAGCCGTGCGATCTCCTCGGCTTCGTCGAGCTGGTGTGGCGAGACGAAGGCCTCCACGACAGCATCCGGCGCGTCGTCGGCCGGGCGCAGTAACGCACGCTTCTCATCTCCCGGCCGCTCCCACTCTTCGATGAGCGCGTTCGCCAGATCGAGGATCGCTCGACCAGAGCGAAAGTTGACCGACAAGGTCTCGAACCGAGTACCCGGAAAGTCGTCGCCGAACGCAAACATGTTGTGAATCGTCGCGCCGCGCCAGCCGAAGATCCCTTGATCCACGTCGCCGACGGCGCAGATGATGTCCGCCCCCGTGGCGACGAGCTTGACGAGCTCCCGCTGAGCAACATCCGTGTCCTGATACTCGTCGAGGAAGACATAACGGAACCGCGCCTGAAGACGCTCGAGGACCTCCGGGTGCGTACGCAGAAGATCCACCGCGAGCGCAATTTGGTCGCCGAAGTCGATCGCGTTTCGCTCCCGCTTCAGGGAGCGGTAGCACTCGACGGCACCGATCGCGTCGAGGCGTTCGAGCGCGACATCGTCGCCGCCCTGCGCGAGACACCACTCGCGCAACTCCTCCGGCGAAACGACGTGCCGCAGCATCTCCTCGGTCAAGGTCAGCACCTTGCCGACGAAGGTCGGCATCCAGCCGATCTCGAGATGCTCGAAGGAACACTCGTCGAGGGCCTCGACCGCGAGCTGCCAAGAGCGTGCAGCGTCTAGCAATGCAGCATCGCCATCGAGGCCGAGCAGTAAAGCGTGCTCGCGGACGATCGACGCCGCAAACGCATGGTATGTCTGGACGGTCAGCTCGTCCGGGTCAATGTCTGCGTGCCCGCGGAGCGCATTGAGGACGCGGCGGCGCATCTCCTTCGTCGCCTCGACCGTGAAGGTGAGACAGAGGATCTCGCCCGGGCGCGCCCCGCGCTCGATTCGCTCGACGATGGTGCGCTGGAGCGTGCCGGTCTTTCCCGTCCCAGCGCCTGCTGCGATCCTTAGCGGACCGGACTCGTGTCCGAGGATCCGCTCCTGCTCCTTGGTGGGCTGATCGAGTGTGGCGCTCACAATGGAACGTCCCTGCCGTGATGGCGCGGGCAGATCGGCTTGAAGTCGCAGAATGTGCAGTCGGCGGTCTCCGAGAAGTCGAACTCCTCTGCGCCAATCCTCGCAACGAGGTCGCGGACTCGTTGGGCGGTGCGATCCGTGAGATCCGATGTCATCGCCTGACCGCGCCGCGTGATCTTTCCGCGCGCGGTGTGTCGTACGTACAGGTAGACGAGTTCCCCGACGTCCCCCAGCTCGCGGAGCTGCGGCACATCGCGACACGCGAGGGCGTAGAGCGCCAGCTGAAGATCTTGCTCGGCTTCGTCGATCTTCATGACCGACTTCGAGGTTTTGTAGTCGATCAGCCTTAGCCGGCCATCCTCCAGGCGATCGATCCGGTCGATGTACCCGCTCACCGTTGACGCGTCGAGGTCGAACCGGAACCGACGCTCGACGGCGAGAACCCCCCCATCAATCCCAGGCGCGACCTCGTGGGCGTAGTAGTTCCGCAGAAGCCATTCGAGCAGCCGACGCTGCTCCTCTCCGAGCGGACGTGGCCGAACGTCTTCGAACGACTGCTCTTCCGCCAGCTCCAGCAATCGTTCGAGTGTCTGCGGCTCGTTCCGTTCGGGGTCGTGAAACGCTTCGAGCACGTCGTGGAAGGCACTCCCCAGTCTCATTGCGGTCGTCCGTGCGCGGCCGACCTCGGCCAGGCTCCCATAGAAGAACTGGAGCGGGCAGTTCTCGTAAGGCGCCAGCCGAGACGCTGATGTCCAGAGCCCGCCGGTCGGAAGCATGCGATTCACGTTCTCAGTCGTCGTACGCTCCCGCCAGCCGGCCGGGCCGCCGCCAGCTCGCCGCAACGCCGCGAGAGCTTCCTCGGACGACACAAAACCGTTGCCTTTGCGCGCTTCTCCGAGGAACGGCTGCGCCTCGAGGTAGAAACGCGAGAGCGCGCGGCCGGCCTCCTCGCGCGCCTCCTCGGTTGCGGTCAGGAAGAGGTGGGTCCGTGCCCGCGTCAGGGCGACGTAGAAGAGACGCCGCTCCTCTTCGAGCGCGCGTCGAGCTCGCTCGGCCTCGTCCAGCGGCCGCCGTGCAAAGAGCTCTCGGTCGAAGAGCGCGTACTGAGAGCGGGAGAGCGCTGGAAAGCGGCCTTCGACAAGGTCGCAGATAAACACGGCGTCCCACTCGAGGCCTTTCGCCTGATGGACAGTCAGGAGTGCAACAGCATCCGCCGGGGTCGCCTGCGAAGGCAACCACTCCTCCGAAGCGAGCTCGCCTGCCCGAAAAGCACGTGGGAAGTCGGCGAGCTCGCCGTCGAACTCGTTAGCGGCGTCCGAAAGCGCAGTGACGGCAGAGAGCTCCTCGATCTGCTCGCGCGTGGCATCTCGGGTCTGAAGCTCCTGAAGCTGGGGAAGCCGTTCCCAAAGCACGTAGATGGCGGCGCCGGCCGAATGCTGGCGCTTGATAATTGCGAGCGCCTCGAAGAATCCGTCGTAGTGGCCTGAATCGCGAAGAGCTCCGTAGACGGTGCGTGGCTCGCGCCGAAAGCGGCGGAGCTCGAGCGGGTCGGCCCGGAACAGGGGAGACGCAAGCGCTCGGATCGCTTGGTCGTCATGCTCCTCGGTCCAGGGATACACGCCCGCGAGCTCGAGTAACGAGAGCAGTGCGTCGGCCGTCGAGTGAAGCTGCAGCTCGAGCGGCGCATAGAACGGAATCCCATGCGAGCGTAGTTCATAGGCAAGCCGAGGGCCGATCTGCTTCAGAGAGCGCGCGACAACGGCGACCTGGCTGAGTTCGGTTCCTTTTAGCCGTAGCGCGGCGACCTCGCGCGCGACCCACGCCGCTTCTTCCGCCGTGTGGCGGAAAGTCTGGCCAACGATCTCGGCCGGTCGCTCCTCGGCGGAGGCGAGCTTTTTGCCGAGGTGGGTCGAGACGTTGCGCCGGATGACGCTTGTCGCGAGCTCGACGATCCTTGGCGCGGAACGATAGTTAGTCGGCAAGTCATAGCGAACGGCACCGGGCCAGCGCTCGAGAAAGCCGAGCGCGTTCTCGATCTCGGCACCACGGAATCCGTAGATCGATTGATCCTCGTCGGCGACGCAGAAGACGTTGCGATTGTCGCCCCCGAGGATTTCGAGCAGGCGCTCCTGCGCGACGTTCGTGTCCTGGTACTCGTCGACGAGGATGTAGCGGAACATCTGCCGGTTCGCCTCGCGGGTCTCTACTTCGTTCTCGAGCAACGCAACAGCGTCGCGCTGAAGCCCGCCGTAGTCGACCGCCGCCGCGTCCGCGAGCGTCCCGATATACCGCTCGCGAACGCGCGCAAGATCGTGCTCCGGCACCTCGAGGTAGTCGTCACAGAGCGCGGCGAACGCCAGCGCCTCGTCCACGAGGGCGTTGGTTGGGCGAAGGCCAAGGTTGCCCTCGGCGGCGAGCGCCTTGGTCGCAGCCGCGCGCCTTTCCGCAGGTCGAGCGAGCCGCGGGGGCTCGGTCGCGTTGCGGGTCAGAAGCGCGAGGCAGAACGCGTGGAAGGTAGTGACCGGGAAGCTCGCGTAACTCCGTTGGAGCCGTGCGGCGATCCGTTCGCGCAGATCGGCCGCCGCCTTGCGGGAGAAGGTGAGGACGAGCAGCTCCTCCGGCCGGGCGCGTTCCTCCTCGATCAAGCGAACCACCCGTTCGACGATGACGCTCGTCTTTCCGGAGCCCGGTCCCGCAAGCACGATCGCCGGACCGTCACCGTGGGCGACAGCGGCCTGCTGGTATGTGTCGAGTCCTTCGTCCCTGCTCATGATTTGGCGGCGATCAGCTCGCTCCTCGAGACAGCTGGGTCACTACCGCTCTTTCACCCAGCCGAGCCGGAGGGCAACGCCGTCTCGATCCACGGCCGTGGTGATCGCGTCCAGTTGGACGTTTTGGATCCCAAGGGCGGCGGCGAACGCTTCGTAAGCTTCGAATGAAGTGTCGCCAGGATCGAAAGAGTGAACGAGCATCAGCGCCTCCTGGGCGCCATAGCGGCGCGCCTCGCGGAGCGCGGACACCGTGCGGTGGAGCAGTTGGTAGTACAACGGCCCCACATCGGCAAGATCAAGCCCGAGTTGCTTGCACAAATCCTTGAGCCGGGCTTGCTTTCCATCGCTCTTGTTCCACTTGGAGACGACGTCCCCGAAAGGCTCACGGGCCTTGCCCTCTACCGCGATCACGCCATAACCATCGGCGAGCTGTACGAGGGCGAGAAGATCGGTTTGACTCGCATGTCCCCTTGTGCCCAGCTCGACTTCTCGTTCGAATAGGCCTTCGATGAGCCGACATTGCGCGTAGGCGCTGCACGTCGCGAGCACCCTGGACACACTCGGAGGGAGACCGGCTGCCCCGATCCAGCTCCTGGCCAACTCGAGCGCCGAGTAATCAGGACGCCAGTGCTTAATCGGGTCGGCCAGGTACGCGCGTGCGTCGTGCGGAGTTCCTAGCGTCTTCCCCGCGAAGAAGCTTGTCGCGTGCCGTGTGTCTGGGAAGAGCGTCTGTGTCTCGAAGTCGAGTGTGCGGAAGAGGGAGCTCTTGGGCTCCCGTTCGAGCAAAACGCCGGCGATGCTGCGGTAATACCAGTGCTGATCACCCTTCGTCGCATTGAAGAGCGCCCAGGTCTTCTTCTCGCCTAGGTGGCGTAGCGTGTCGCTGATAGCGCGGACGTTGTCCAGCTTGTCGGCCGCCGCGAGGGCGAGCACGCCCCGTTCCTGTACCTGTTGGAGATACCCAATCGTGTGCGCCTTGCGCTTCTTCCACGGTAGTGACTTGTCCGGCTCACTTACTGCGGTGACGAGGTCAGCAACTCTTCCTCCGAACGCCGCGGCGATGTCTTCTGCGCTGACGTGTGCGTCCTCGATCGTGTCGTGAAGAAATCCGGCGATCACGACGTCGTCGTCGCATGCAAAGCGATCCAGAATCTCCGCAACTCGAATGGGATGGGCAACGTACGGGAAGTCCGTGCCCTTGCGCCCCTGCCTTACCGCCGCGTGCGCGTCTGCGGCGAACGTGAGTGCCTCGACAAAGCGCGGGTTGGCGTTACCTGTCATCTCTCTGTAGTCGTTTCGTTGCGCTCTCCGCTCTTACGCCTCGTCGCAGTTTTCTCAGATTGAGAACTCTACGCGCCGGCTTACGTTTGCAAACCGACCGGCATAAGGCTTCGGCCCCGCGCGTCTGACTATTGAACGATGGATCAAATGGACGTGAAGGTCTGGCTTGACGATCGCCGCGACCCGCCCGGGGATGGGTGGTTGCACGTGACTACTCCTGAAGAAGTGATCGACCTCTTCGGCACCGGCGGAGTCGAGGAGTTGAGTCTCGATCACGATCTCGGGCTCGACGTCGGCGGCCGCGAGCGAACCGGTTACGACGTTCTACTTTGGCTCGAGCAGGAGGTGGCCGCGGGACGTCTCAAGCCACCGAGTGTGATCAAAGTGGACTCCGGAAATGTCGCTGTCGTCAAGCGGCTGGAGCAGGCGATCGAGTCCATCCAACGTCTTGCGAAGGAGGTAGATCCGTGACTACGTTCGCGCGAGAAAGACTTACCTGCGCTGTTTGCCACTCTGCCACCGATCAGCATGTACTGACGAGTACGAACACCTTCGGACCGCCTGACCTCGACCTCCGACCCGCAGAGATGCAGCGCTCAGCCGTCGCGCTCACGATCCAGCGCTGCGATAACTGCGGCTACTGCTCGGGCGACATCGAGACGGCGCCGGTAGGTGCTCGCGAGATTGTGGAGAACGAGACATACCGCGCACGCCTGACCGCCCCCGGAGCGCCCGAGGCGACCAATCGTTACCTCTGCGCAGCACTCGTCCTCGAGGCGGCCGAGGAATTCCGGGAAGCTGGATGGAACGCGGTCGAGGCTGCGTGGGTTGCTGACGACGAAGATGCCGAGGGTGCGGCAATTGAAGCGCGCGAGCGCGCGATTGATCTCTTCCGGCGAGCGAGTCTCGGTGCGACCGACGACGTCGCTGACCACCACGCCGTTGTTGCCGACCTGCTTCGTCGAACGGGACGGATGGACGAGAGCCGCGAAACGTGCATGGTCGGGTTGGACTCAAACCCCGACGCGCTCGTCCGCGGAGTGCTGGAGTACGAGCTCACGCTGCTGGACCGCAACGACAGAGACGCGCACAGTTCTGCCGAGGCGGTCGCGGGCTGACATGGGCTTCGACCTCTATTGGGCGGACTACGCAGCCGCGCCGGACGACGCACCACGGCCGATAGGCGCGTATTTTCGCCTGACGAACTCCGGCATGAGCGTTGTGGCACACGAGATGGAGACGCAAGGAATGCTGTATCGAGCGCCATTCCCCCGGTTTCCACCCTGGGACGAGTACGTCATTCCGGTGGACGAAGATGGTGAGCCCGACGAGTCAAGCGCGGCTTATCGCAGCTACTCAGCCGCACTCGCGCTGGTGACTGCCGGGGAGGATCAGGAGAGGTCGGGGATTCCGACCTACAAGGTTTCGACAAACGACGACTGGCTGATAACTCCGGGTGAGATCGAAGGCGCGCTCACTGTTGCGTCGCTCGAGCCGAAGACGCTCGATGGGAACGACGACGGGACACTCTGGCTGGACTGGCTCGCGTTCCTGCGGGCGGCAAAGGAGCACGGCGGCGTGAGGGTTTGGTGATCCAGTTCGACCCGAGTGAGTCTGATAGGAAAGAGGGGATGCTCACCACGCAGTGACCGATCCTACTTAGCTGTCGCGCAGGTACCTGCGGAGCATGTCCGCAAAGTAGGCGGGCACCGACAGCTCACCGTTGCGGAATGCGTCGTCGATCCGCTCGTCCTCCGTCAGTTCAATCTCGAGCAGTTCTTGCCGTAAGCGGTCGTAGGTCGATTGATGCATTCCCTTCGGACGATCCGGAAGAGGTTCTCGCATAACCGGGCGGCCGCCGAGCTCTGCGCGAATCGATTTCGCGCGCTCGGCGCGCTTCACGTGCCGGGGCTTCGGTTGCGTCTGGCTCGAGTAGCGGACATCGGCGCACGAGCGACACACGAAGTACGGGTCGTCCAGAAACAGTCGGCCTGATCGACGCTGGCACGACGGACGCGCGCAGTGCAACCACAAACGCCGGCCACCGTAGTTGGGCTCGGTGGAGGAAAGGTAAATCACGTATCTGAGCTGCTCAGGCGGGCGCTCGCCGATCACGCGGCTGTAAGTGCACTCGATCCTGTCCTCGAACGGAACCAGTTCTACGCGCCCGGAGACCCCACCGGCTTCCCAGCTACGGACGACAGGTGAAGCGTCCGTACGCGGCTCGCCTCTCGTGAAGAGATCTGCGACTACGATGGAGGGAATGTCGTCTGTGGTCCGGTCGCCTCACGAATCAGCCGTCGGTGAGCATGTCGCGACCGTGTGGGTGGGGGTGCCCCCCTCCCCGTTCCGAAATCATCAGCGAAATCAATAGCAAACTTTAGGAGTGCGGTGGACAGCAGCCGGGCAGCAAACGATGGAGGAGCGAGGATCGGCACAGCCGACTCGGCGTAGTCCCGGGAGAGCCACGCGCATAACCGTGGGATTACGAGGCCATCGTCGTGCACCGTGGCCTCATCGAAACCGGCCTGTCACGCCGGAGGTCGCGGGTTCGAGTCCCGTCGCTCCCGTCTTCACTTTCGTTGTCGCTCTCAGCCCACTACCGCAAACAGGCGGCGAGCTTCGGGGATCCCTTTGAGCTCGTGTTCACCTC
>JALYTD010000043.1 GCA_030854475.1 Actinomycetota bacterium | reverse complement strand
ATCGCAAGCGACGCCTCAGATCAGCGTGAAAGCAAGGATGCCTGTCTTCGTCCCGTCGAAGGTTAGGTAGCCCGGCTATACCGGCAAAGCCGGCACAGCCTCCAGCCGGCATCGCAAGCGACGCCTCGGCCACTGTGATACGAACGCCGGTGACGATGCCCCGAACGCTGTATGCGCGCAGCGGGGACGTCCACCTGGCGTACCAGGTCTTCGGAGAGGGCCCCCGCGACATCGTGCTCGTGCTCGACTGGGCGAGCCACCTGGAAGCCCTGTGGGAAGAACCGTTCGTCGCCGACGTGATCGCCTCGTTCACGCGTTTCTCGCGGGTGCTGTGGTTCGACATGCGAGGCATCGGGCTGTCCGACCGCGTTGCCGAGGACGCCGTGGCGCCGGAGGAATGGATGGAGGACGTCGGCGCGGTGATGCAGGCGGCCGGTTCTGCGCGGGCGACCCTCGTCGCCCACGGCCACGCCGCGCAGATGGCGCTGCTGTTTGCGGCCACCCACCCGGACCAGGTAGACGCGCTCGTGCTGATCAACGGGTTCGCGCGCTTGTCGCGGGCGGACGACTACCCCGCCGGGATGCCACCGAAAGCCCAGCAGTCCGCGTTGGAGGCGATCGAGACACTGTGGGGCACCGGCGCGATGGCGGGCGTTCTTGGGCCCTCCGTAGCCTCGCGCCCCGGTATTCAGGACTGGTACGGGAAGGTGGAGCGGTATGCAGCCGGCCCGGGTACCGCCCACGCGAAGATGCGCGCGATCTTCGAGTTGGACGTGCGCAACGTGCTCCCGCTCGTCCGCGCACCCACATTGGTCATTCAGAACCGGGACGACCTGCTGGTCCGGGTCGAGCACGGCCGCTACCTGGCCGAGCACATCGAAGGCGCCCGGCTCCTCGAGCGTGACAGCGCGGACCACTGGCCGCTGCCGGATCCAGACCTGCTGGGCGCGATCGAGGAGTTCCTCACCGGCTCGCGATCAGAAGACAGCGACGCCGACCGGTTCCTGGCCACCGTGCTCTTCGTGGACGTTGCGGGATCGACGGAGCAGGTGAGCGAGCTGGGGGACGAGCGCTGGCAAACCCGGCTCGACCGATTCGAGGAAACTGTGCAGCGCGTGCTGCTCACCCACCGCGGCGAGCTCGTCAATACCGCGGGCGACGGCGTGTTCGCCACGTTCGACGGGCCGGCCCGGGCAATCCGGTGCGCCTGCCGCATTCGCGACGCCGTCCGTCACAACGGCCTCGAGGTTCGCTGCGGCCTGCACACCGGCGAGGTGACGCGACGCAACGACGGCTTGGCGGGGATCGCCGTCCACATCGGCGCCCGGGTTTCCTCCGCCGCCACGCCGGGAGAGGTCTTGGTGACGCGAACCGTGCACGACCTGGTCGCCGGCTCGGGGATCGCCTTCACCGACCGCGGAGAGCACGCTCTCAAGGGCGTCAAGGGAAGCTGGGCGCTGTACGCGGCTAGCGGCTGAAGCGCCGGCCATTGGATCCCAGGACGAAGCCGGCCCACCACTGCAAGGTTGCCGCTGAACGCGGCCTTTGAGTGACGCAGTCTGAGCCGGCTTCGATCAGAAGCTTACGCCTTTGGGCTGAAGACGCCGCCCGAGACCGGCAAGCCGCTTCAGGCGTAACCCGAGTCTCCCCCGGCTCTAGAAACGAGCCAAAGCGTTCGCTTGCGACGCCGACCAGAAGAGGCCGGGGCGGCTCTGCCGCCCCGGCCGTTCACCCCGGCCGCGCGATTGCACAACCAATCCGGACCAGAGAAAGGGCCTCTTCGGCCCTTTCGACGGAGCTACAGCTGAAAAAAAGCGTCTAGCCCGCGCCGGGGACGAACAGGTGGATGGCGAGGCCCAGGACCGCCATGGCGGCGATCGCGAAGCAGACGGACGTCAGGAACGCCGTCGCCATCACAAAAGCGTGGGTGTTGGGATCGAGTCTCATGGCCGCAGGACTCAGGCTCACTATGCCGCCCACGCGACCGCGCGTCGATCCCTGATGGGAGGGGTTCTTCCCTTTGCTACGTTCAACTCGTGAGCGAGGCACCTGCGACCGGTTCCCAGCACGACGTCGTCTGCCCGCATTGCAAGAAGTCATTCGCCGGCGAGCTCCTCGACGGCGACACAGCACGGCACCGCGGGTTCAAGTGTCCGCATTGCCGGCTGTTCGTTCCGTACGAGCGCGCCGACGACTCCCCGCGCGACTGACCCGGCGGCCCCCGGTCGTCAGGCGGGTGCGACCTCCACTTCGCGCCGAGGGCCTTGCGTCTTTGGGCCCGGCGTTTCCAGCGCCGTCGCGATCGCCTCATCCTCGCTCAGCGCCTGACCGACCGTCCACTCGGCATCGAACGCGTCTTCACCGAGCGCCTCTCGGACCCGAGGGAGGAAGCGCTCACCCAGTGCGCTCTGCACCGGCGAGAGCTCAACGCCGATCTGCTCGGACAGGGCTGCAGCCGCACCGAACAAGCGCGCCGCACGTTGCGGCTGATCGTCGGCAGCGCTGACCGCGGCGAGCCCCTCGAGGCACTCCGAGACGATCAGCCGGTTCCGCCGCTCACGCGCGAGCCGCAGAGCCTCGGCGTAGAGCACACGCGCCTCGTCGTGGTCCCCCTTGGCGAGGCGAATCGAGCCCAGGCTGGCGAGCGCGACGGCGGTGTTCCAGGTGTCGCCGAGTGCCCGGGCGAGCGCAAGAGCTTCCTCCAACAGCGGTGCCGCACGCTCGTTTTCGCCTCTGGCGAGCTCGAAGCGACCGATGTTGAGCAGCGAGTTCGCGATCAGGCGCTGGTCGGCGAGCTCGCGGCGCAGGGTCAGGCTCTGCTCGAACAACTGCCTCGCGCGGTCCGCTTCGCCCCGCACCGCCGCGCACTCGGCGAGAACGTTCAGCGCGCCGGAAGCGGTGTGCCCGTCCCCCGCCTTCTGCGCCAGGTCCAGGCTTTCCTGTGCGAGCGTCTGCGCCCGATCGTGGTCGCCCTCGGCTCCCGCGATCCACGCAAGCTGGGCCAGCGAGGCGGCCCGGCGCTGGCCGTCGTCCGCCTGCTCCGCGAGAGCGAGGCTCTGCTCGAAGGACGCCTTGGCGGCGTCGTAGTCGCTCTGCTCCAGGGCGGCGTAACCGAAAGCGAAGTACCCCTTGGCCAAGGTCGGGATCGGGACGTCCCTGCCCGCCGCCAGCGTCTTCTCCAACCATGCGCGCGCCTCGGTGATTCGGCCACGAGCGCTCCGGTGGCGGACGAGCGCCCCTGCCACGCGGAGACCGAGATCGAGCTCGCCCGTCTCGGCGGACCACTCCAGCACGGCCCGGATGTTCGCTTCCTCCTCGTCCACCCGCCGAAGCCACGCTTCCTGGTCCGCGCCGGTGAGCTCGGGCTCCGCAGCCTCGACGTACTCGAGGAAATAGCGCGCGTGCCGCTCGCGCAGCTTCGCGAGCTCACTGCTTTCCTGCAGCCGCTCGAGCGCGTAGTCGCGGATCGTCTCCAGCATCACGAATCGCGGCTCACCGTCCGCCTGCTGTGCGCGTCGAACGAGACTCTTGTCGACGAGCGCCCCGAGCGTGTCCAGGAGGTCTCCGGATCCCTCGCCGCTGACCGCTTCCGCACCCTCGAGCCTGAAGCCGTCGTCGAATACGGCCAGGCGCGCGAACAGCGCCTGCTCCGGCGCCTCGAGCGTCTGGTAGCTCCAATCGATCGTCGCTCGTAGTGTCTGATGCCGGCCCTCGAGGTCACGCCCGCCGCCCTCGAGCACGTCCAGCGGATCCTCGAGGCGCTCGAGCATCTCGCGCGGGGAGATCACTGCGACGCGGGCAGCGGCAAGCTCGATCGCCAGCGGCAGCCCATCGACCCTCCGGCACACCTCCGCGACGTCTGCCGCATTCTCCGCCGTCAGCTCGAACTGGGGGTCTGCCGCGCGCGCATGGTGCACGAAAAGAGCGACGGCCCCTGCCTGCGAGACGGCCGTGACTTCGCGGGCGCCGGGCTCGGGAAGTGAGAGCGGCGGCACCGGGAACTCGTGCTCTCCCTCGATTCTCAGGCGCTCGCGGCTCGTGGCGAGAACCGTCATCGAGGGTGCCGCGTCCAGCAGCTCTGCGACCAGCGGCGCCGCGTCGAGCAGGTACTCGAAGCCGTCCAGCACGAGCAGCAACTGCTTGTCGCGCAAGGTGTCCTTCAGCGAGTCGAGCAACGACTCGCCGGCGCGCTCCTCGACTCCGAGCGCCTGAGCGATCGCCGGTAAGACCAGGTCGGGGTCGCGGATGGGGGCAAGCGAGACGAAGAAGACGCCGCCGCCGAACGAATCGCCCAGCTTCTCGGCCGCAGCGATCGCCAACCGGGTCTTCCCGGTGCCCCCGGCGCCGGTGAGCGTGACGAAGCGGATCTCCGGCTCGGAGACGAGCTCCTGCACCGCGGCAAGCTCATGTTCGCGTCCGACGAGAGGAGTCGTGGACGCTGGCAGGTTGCTGGGCCGCGCCTGGAACGTCGCGAGCGTGGAGATTTCCCTGCGCGCTCGCTGGACGCGTTCCCAGTCGCCGCCCGTGCGCCGGGTGTTCCACTTGAGCAGCGCCAGCGCGACGAGCTCTCTGTGCACCCGCCGCGTGCGCCGCCACTGCTCGAGCTGGCCGCTGCGCAGCAGCCGCCGGTAGCGCGCCGAGCGCTTGAGGGGGCGGAACATTTCCGACCACTCGTCGTGGGTCAAGAGCCCGTTGCCGACCTCCTCCGCAAGCTCCTTCCGGATGATCCCGCGCTGGTAATAGATCCAGAGCGCGATCGCCGCGAAAAAGAGGGCGAACCACCAGATGTCGATCACGCGCAGGAAGCTGGTCAGAGTCCCCGCCGTGTGGTCGATCGGCAGGTCGGCCGACATCCCCCTCGACCACGCCGCCGTCTCCTTCAGCCCGTATTTCAGCACCAGCACGAGCTCGGTCAGGCCGTTGTTGACCGCGTGCATCAGCACGGCGAGCAGGTAGCCCGCCAGGGGATAGAGGATCTTGCCGGCTCGTTTGACGCTCCAGACGGCCATGCCGAGCCCGGCGCCGAAGGCGGCTGTGAAGAGAGGATGGTGGAGCACCGCCGGCCCGAAGAAATCCCGGCGGTAGACGAAGACGTCCAGCCCACTCTGCAGCCCGTTCACTTTGGCCTGGTCGACGAAGTAGAAGAAATCCTCCGTGAAGCCGAAGCCCAGCCCGACCGCGGCGCCGTACACGATCCCGTCGGTGAGCCCGTCGATCAGGCCCACCCCCATCCGTTTCGCGATCCAGCCCAGCGGACCAACCACAGCCAGGAGGGCCAGCCCCTTCGCAGCCTCCTCGACGACCGGCGCCGAAACGGCGTTGCCGAAGACGACCTGCGCGTCGGGCGAGAGAACGCTGCGAAGCGCGCGGTTGCCCGCCACTGAGATCAGCGCGGCGCCCGTCCCGCCCCAGAGCGCCATCACGACGAGAACCGAGAGCGATTCGCGCTCGTACGGGTCGAGCAGCCGGATCAGCAGCAGGACGACGATCGCCTGCACCAGGGCGTAGGTCACGTAGAAGCCCGGGTTGTTGAAGAGGGCGATCACGCCGCAGCCCGGAGGCAGCGCAGGAGCGACCCGCCTGCGTGGATCCCGGTGCAGAAGCCTTCAGCGACGTGAACGTGGCCGCGGGCTCCGTCGAGGACGATCGCGACACGGGCATCGACGCCCTGGAGCCTCCTGACTCGAACGCTCGGCCGGTCGCCCGCCCCACAACGGCCTCTGGAGCCGAGCGGTTCGCCAACGTGCAAACGCTCGGCGTCGAGGCTCCTTCGCGTGTAGTCGGCGCCCCGGAAGCTGAGCGTCCGGCACGCCGCGGCGGTGGGCCCAATGCTCGCGGAGCGACGCCCGTCGTCGCGGAGCAGCGTGAACGAGAGGACGGCCGCAGCGGCGGCAGCGGCCGCCCCGATCAGGACGAGCCGTCTGCGGCGCCCCCATCCGACAACGGCCGAACGTCTCCTGGGAGTGGCCGGGCCTTCGTGGGCACGAAGCGCGCGCTCCAACTCCTCCCCCGGCAGCAGGCTCGGCTCGTCTTTGCCGGTCTCAGCCATTCGTGGGCCGTTCCGTGGGTGGCTGGACCCCTTGCGTCTGCGGCCGCACGCCCCGATCCCCGAGCGTTTCGGCGAGACGGCGGCGCGCGTCGTGGAGCTGCGACTTGACGGTGCCTGTGGCGCAGCCGAGAGCAGCGGCCGTCTCCTCCTCCGACAGTCCGGCCCAGAGCCTGAGCACCGCCACCGCGCGCATCCGTGCGGGGAGCTCGTCGAACGCGGACTTCAGCTCGGCGAGATCGCCGCCCGGCGGCGCCCCGGCGAGCTCGGCGACCGGACCGGTCGACCGGACCAGCCGGAGGAACCGCTCGCGCCGGGCCACCTTGACCGCCCGCGCTGAAGCGACCCTCATGGCCCAGGCCCGTACCGCCTCCGGCTCCCTCACACTTGCGATGCCGCGCATCACGTCGATCAGCGCCTCCTGCGCGGCATCCTCGGCCGCCCAGGAGCCCGCACCGACGATCAGGCGAACAGTGCGGACGATCAGCGGCCTGAGCTCCTCCAGGAGCTCGTCAACGGCTCGGGCATCGCCCGAGATCGCTCGACTCGCGAGTACGGCCAGCTGATTCGTCGCCATAGGCCCCGACCGATCTTACGGCAGTTCAATGGGCGCGAACAGCGGCGATTCGCCCCAGGCTATCCCAACCTTTTGCGAGGTCGACGGCTCTTGAAACGGTGTAAGGACCGCTATAGGGTCGCGACGACTGGGAGAGGTGATCGATGCTTCGGTGGGCCGAACCAGCGTTCCCCCTAAGGAGGGGCAAATGAAAAGTAGAGGCATTCCGATTCACGCGCCGGCTCGGGAGGGGCCCGTCCGAAGCAGGTGGAGCCGCTGGCGGGGCTTGCTGCTTACGACGGCGACGGCGTTGGGTATCGCGCTGACATTTGCGATGCCCGCCAGCTCTCACGACTGGAGCTGGTGGCATTGGGACCGTGGCGGCTCCGCGGTCCAGATTTACTGGTTGAACAGCGCCTCGCTGAGTGCGACCGCGCAGAACGCAGTTACCGACATCCACCGGCGGCCGCATCCGGTCTACCTGGTCAACGTCGGCTACCACACCGACTTGACCGTCTTCGATACCTACGAGCCGAGCGCGAACTACTGCGGGCTGGCCGAGATCATCGACTGGCGTTGGTGGACGCCGTGGACCGGTCACATCCTCCACGGGCACGCTCGTTACAACAGGGCCTGCAACTACGGCACCGGGTTGAACGGGTCAGCGCAAGGCGTCTTCTGCCAGGAGGTCGCCCACACGCTCGGGCTCGACCACAGCAACACCGGGGACTGTATGGGCCTCAGCTACTACCCGGGCAGCGCAGGGCGGAACTGCTTCGGCACAACCTGCGACTCCTCGTGGTCGCACCAGGCTACGGACCTCTACTACAAGTACCGCTACCACTAACAGTGGCGAAAGGAGTGAATGACGATGAATAAGCAGCAACAACTGATCGTCACCGTCGCCGCTGTCGTGCTCGCCGCTGTAATCGCGAGCGTCGTGACCTGGTTGGCGGTCAAGGGTGACAACAACAAGGGAGGCGGGCGGGCCGCCGCGATTGGGGCCCCGCCGCCCGGGGCGACCGGCGCGAAGGACAAGCAGGCGGCCAGCTCGCAGAAGCCTGCGGCCGGCGCGGAGGCCCCACACGTCGGAGCGCCGTCAGCGAGGCGGGAGTGCGACCAGGACGGGCCTCCGACCGTCTTCGCCGAGTGGCGCAACACCCCGGATACCCTCGACGAGGTCAAGACAAAGGCAAAGGAAATCGTCTACGGGACGGTGGTCGGCGTCCAGGCAGGGCCCGACCAGGTGATTGCCGTCAAGGGCGAGCCGGGCGGTGTCGTCCGAACACCGACGAGGGTCGTCACGATGCGCGTGGCTAACAGCTACAAGGGCCCCGCGAGTGCCGGTGACACCGTGACGGTGACCCAGCTCGGTGATGCCTGCTACCGAGTCGCAAACGATCCGCGGTACCGCGTCGGCCAGAGCGAGCTGCTCATGCTTCAGCCTGGCCCTCGGAACGCGTTGCAGATCGTCTCACCAGAGGGACGTTACCGCCGGTCGCCGCAGGGCACGCTGGCCCCGGTGATCGACAACCCGGCGACCAGGTCTCTGAAAAACAGGCGCGTGGCCGCGGTCGCGCGGCGCTTGCGACGCTAGTTCGTACAGCAGAAGGCAACGACCCGCAGAGGCTGCCACACCGGCAGCCTCTGCGGCTTTCACGGTTCCGAATCGAGCGGGCGGCGCCACTCATCGTGTGCGCGTCCGCCGCGCTCGTCGCGACCTGGCCACTCGTCGCGCACCTGACCACCTCGGTCCCGCTCGGCACCGAGCACGAGGCGACCGTGCCGTTGTTCAGCATGTGGAATCTGTGGTGGACCGCCGACCGCCTCCCGCATGCGATGGCCGGCTTTCTGAACGCTCCGTTCTTCCACCCGAACCACGACGTTACGACCTACTCGGAGCCGATGCCCCTCACGGGGCTTTTCGCGGCGCCGCTGTGGGGTCTGGGCGCCCCGCCGGCGCTGATCTACAACCTCGCGCTGCTGGGCCTGCTCACGCTCAACGGCCTCTTCGCCTACCGCGTTGTGCGCGCCCTCGATTTGCCGATGAGCCCGGCGCTGCTCGCGGGTGTGCTGACCGTGACGCTGCCCATCGGCGCCAAGCTGCTTGGCGTCCTTCCGAATCTCGCGCTCTTCGGGGTCCTGTGGACGCTGGACGGCCTGATCCGGTTCGGGCGCAACGGGTCGCCCCGCTCTGCCGCCTGGGCTGCGGCGGGCCTCGTCGCGACGTTCTACACGTTCGAGCAGTGGATGCTGCTCTTCGCACCGCTCGCGGTCGCCGCCGGGCTGGTGGCGCTCAGTCTGCAGCGGTTTCGGCGTGCTGCCGTGGTCCCGTTGGTCGCGGCCGGAGCGGTGGCGGGGCTCGCGATCCTCCCACTCGCGCTGCCGACTTCGCTGCGGCACTCCGACCTGGGATTCATGCGGCCTGCAGCGCTCGTGCGCGGGCTCTCTGCAGATGCGGGTGACTTCGTGACGCGTCCCCCCACCGCTTCCTTGCCCGTGCCGCGCCGGGACCCCGCGGACACGGCCGGGCTCTTCCCCGGAATCCTGCTCGGGGGGCTCGCCCTCGGTGGAGCTGTGCTCGCCGTCCGCAGCACGAGGTGGAAGCGCTGGGGCCTCTGGCTGATCGGCGGAGTCGCCTTCAGCGTTGTGCTCGCGCTCGGGCTCAAGCTCGACCTCGGCGGTTGGCGCCCGTTCGCGACGTTACGAGGAGTGTCACGGGCCTTTGCCGAGCTGCGCTCGCCGTATCGCGCAGCAGCTCTTGCCCAGTTGTTCCTGCCCGTGCTGGCAGCGTTCGCGCTCTGGCGGCTGCGGCGCCTGGTTCCGCGTTGGGGAACCCTGCTGATCGTCGTCGTCGGGCTGCTGGCAGCAGGCGAGAATCTGGCGATTCCCGCGCCGCTCGTGCGCATACCGCATTCGCCGCGGACCGAGTGGACGGCGTGGCTCCACGCGCAACCCGATCGTCGGGTCGTCACGCACGTTCCGCTTCCCGCCGGCTTCGGGGTCAAGGATTACGAGCCCGAGACGCGCCGCATGTTCGCCCAGATCGACCACCACAAGCCGATCGTGAACGGATACTCCGGGTTTTTCCCGGTCGGGCGGACGCCGGAGGGGAAAGTCTTTCCGGTGTACGCCGCCTTCCAGGTCAGCATGTCGCGGGAGTTTCCGAGCTACGAGCTGCTCTGCGTCCTGATCAGGAGCCTGGGCTCGGACACGCTCGTGGCCGACCGTGACTGGCTGGCCGCCCACGGCGATCGCATGCAAGCGTTCGGGGCCTTTCTGCGGCCCGTCTACCGCGACCGAGACGTTCAGATCTACGCGCTGCAGGCACCGGCGAACCGGTGTCGCGCCGCCTGACTCACACTCGGGGACAAGCGAGCGTATCCCTCGTTCAAGGGATGTCTGAGCCTTGCCGATAGTTGAGCTGTGGCAATCGACCTCAGCCTGCCGAGGTCCGAGCGGTCGCGGCTTCCGCTCGGGCTCGACCGCGTTGCTGCGATTCCAGCGCGCATCGTGCTGTGCGTCGTCGTCGCGGCGAGCTTCCTGGTTCGCTTCGCCGCGGCTCTCGGCCACGCGACGCCGCTCTATTTTCCCGACGAGTACATCTACGGCACGCTGGCCCGCTCGCTGGCCGAGCACGGCCGCCCACTGATCCGCGGGCACGCCGCGCACTTCCCCGCGCTGCTCCAGCCGATCCTCGCCGCGCCGTTCTGGCTCTTCCACGATCCGGAGCTCGCCTACCGGTTGACGCAGGCGGAAAACGCACTGGCCATGTCGCTCGCCGCCGTGCCGGTCTACCTGCTCGCGCGCCGGCTCGAGCTCGGGCACTGGGTCGCGCTCGTGGCGGGGGTGCTGGCGGTCGCGTCACCGGACCTCTTCTTCGCGTCCTTCGTCCTCGCCGACCCGCTCGCCTACCCGCTCGCGCTCGGCGCGATCTACGCCGCGGTGTGCGCACTTTCGCGCCCGTCGTGGCGCTCGCAGCTTGCTTTCCTCGCGCTGGCCGGGCTCGCGACGTTCGCGCGCATCCAGTACGCCCTGCTCCCGCTCGTCTTGCTTGCGGCCGCGCTGATCGTGGAGCGCGGGCGAGTACGCCAGGTCCTCCGTGACTTCCGTCTGACGGTCGCGATCCTCGTTGCGCCGGTCGTGCTGCTGTTGGCGACCGGGCCGAGCAAGGCGCTCGGCTACTACAACGGGATCGTCGACCTGAACGTGCGGCCCGGGGCGCTGGCGCACTGGATCTCGACCGACGCGATGCTCCTGGTCTACTGCGGCGGCTGGGTGCTCGTCCCTGGGGCGCTGGTCGCGATCGGGTACGGGCTCGTGCGGCCGCGCAGGCTGGAGGAGAGCGCATTCGCGGCGATCACGGTCGGAGTGGCGGTAATGCTCTTCGCGGAGACCTCGATGTACGCTTCGAACGGCTCGCCGCGCTTCCAGGAGCGGTACTTCATGGCCCTGTTGCCCCTCGTGCTGCCGTGGTTCGGGCTCTGGCTGAAGCGGCAGCGGCCCGGTCGGATCGCAGTTGCGGTGATCGCTCTCGCGCTGCTCGTCGTGTCCGCGCGCGTGCCGCTCGCCCCCTACAGCATTGCGGAGAACAAGCAGGACTCGCCGTTCCTGCTCGGGGTCTTCCGGTTGGAGAAAGGCATCGGTGTCGGCACGGGCTCGCTCGCGATCGCGCTCGTCGCAGGCGTGCTCTCGTTGGTCGCAATCGCGGTTGCTTACCGCGCAAGGCTGGCCACGGCGGCCGTGCTCGCGACCTTGGTGATCGCCGGCGCCGCCTCGGCCGGGTCGGTCTCGTTCGACCACCACGTGTCGGCTGCGGTACGGGCCTCGTACGTGGCCCCGGACGCGCGCTGGATCGACCACTCGGGCCTCCGGCACGTGCAGCTGATCCACACGCCCGCGACTCCCCACGCCCGCAGCCACGAGCAGCTGTTCTGGAACCGGAGTCTCGACGACGTGTACTTCCTCGACGGCGCCACCGCCCTCGACGCTTTTGGCTCGCAGCGCGTGCGTGCAGACGCGCGCGGGCGCCTGGGCGTCGGGAAGAAGGTGCTGCGCGGCCCGCTCGCGATCTCGAACTTCGCGATCCGGGCGCGGCTGCGTGGCGCCGTCTACATGAAGAGCGGCGTCAACTACGACCTGTGGCGACCCGCGGGAACGCCTCGCTTGGCGCTGTTTGCGGGCGGGCTCTACCACGACGCGTGGCTCTCGCAGTCGGGGCACGTGAAGCTCTGGCCGGACGGCCGCCGGTCGCTACGCGGGACGCTGCGACTCGTGCTGTGGCTGCCGAAGGGCACGGAGCGGACGGTTCTGACGCTGCGAGCGCCGGGCTACTCACGCCGCGTGGCGATCGTGCCGGCGCAGCCGGCGCGGACGATCCTCGTGCCCGTGCGCGGCGGGGCGCCCTGGAAGCTGAGGTTCCAGACCAAGCGGCCCGGTTACCTCGGCGACGGGAGGCCGATTAGCGTAAAGGCCAGGATGCCTGTCTTCGTTCCGACCAAGGTTAGGTAGCACGGCTGCACCGGCAAAGCTGGACATCGGCGAAGCTCTTTAGCGATGAGCCACGGTCGGCCGGCGGAGCCGGATTCACTCCGGCGCAGCCGAGCTACGAGCCGCGAGCCCAGCCGGTCGAACCGATGCCCGTCCGAGCGGCTCCGACAGCGCCGAGCCTGCCGGCGCCGGTGGCAAGGAGGGGGCTCACGGGGGAACCAGGGGTTCCCCCGTGCTACTAGACGCAGTCCTTGAGGCCCTGCGCCTCCGGGAGCGACTCGAGCTTTTTCAGCGTGTTGTTCTCGATCTGGCGGATCCGCTCCCGCGTGACGCCGAAAGCCTTGCCGACCTCCTCCAGCGTGCACGGCTGCATGCCCGTCAGCCCGAAGCGGAGCTCGATCACCTTGCGCTCCCGCTCCGGCAGCGACGACAGCGCGTTCTCGATGTCCTCGCGCCGCAGTGAGACCTGCGCGGTGTCGTACGGCGACTCGGCCTGGTCGTCCTCGACGAAGTCGCCGAGCTCGGAGTCCTCCTCTTCGCCGATCGGCTTCTCCAGCGAGACCGGGTGCTGCGCCATGCGCAGGATCTCGCGCACCTCGGCGGTCGTCATCTCGAGCTCGGTCGCGATCTCGTCCGGCCGGGGCTCACGGCCGAGCCGCTGCACGAGCTGGCGCTCGATGTGCACGACCTTGTTCAGCTTCTCGACCATGTGCACGGGGATGCGAATCGTGCGCGCCTTGTCGGCGATCGCGCGCGTCACGGCCTGGCGGATCCACCACGTCGCATACGTCGAGAACTTGTAGCCCTTGCGGTAGTCGAACTTCTCCACCGCACGGATCAGGCCTAGCGAGCCTTCCTGGATCAGGTCGAGGAAGCTGAGCCCGCGGCCGAGATACGACTTCGCGATCGAGACGACGAGGCGCAGGTTGGCCTCAATCATCTGCGTTTTCGCGGACATGTCCCCCCGCTCGATCCGCTTCGCGAGGTAGACCTCCTGATCTGCGGTCAGCAGCGGCACTTTCCCGATCTCGCGGAGATAGAGCCGCAACGAGTCGAGCGAGGGCTCGACGGTGAGGTCGAGCTTGGGGAGCTTCTTCTCGTCCTCCGCCAGCGCGGGCTGCTCGTGCGGCGGGTGCTTGTGCGTCTCGCCCTCGACGAGCTCGACGCCGTGATCGATCAGATAGGTATAGAAGTCGTCCGTCTGCTCCTTGGTGAGCTCGACTTCCTCGAGACCTGAGGCGATCTCGTCGTAGTTGAGGACGCCCTTCTCGAGGCCTTCCTGCACGAGCTTCTGGAGCTCTTCGACCTCCGGGAGAGCGATTTCGACGGTGAGCATCTCGGCGACTCCTCGCGACTAGTGGGACCCGGTTGACCTTCCTAGACACGACGAGAGCCGGCTCGACTGCCTCCGGCTCTCCCTCACGGACCGCCGATGTTATCGCGCGAGCACGGAATTTGGAAGAAATTTTTTAGGTTTCAGCGACAATCTCGCCCACTTTTTCGTCACGACTGTTGCGAACAGACGATCGGGCGAGCGGGGCGGGGAGCTGGTGTCCCAGGCCGCCCAGGAAGGCGGCGGCCGCCGGGGCAAGCGGGCGGAAGCTCCCGTCGACGGTCTTCAGCGCTACGCCGAGGCCACCCGGGCCCGCCGCGCAGAGCAGGCCCTCGGCGCCGACCTTGGCGATCCACCCGGGGAGCGCCTCCATCAGCTTGGAGTCAGTTGAATCCCCGCCTCCGATCAGCCGGGGGTGGGCTCGCACGGCGGTTGCAATCCGCCCGCCACCGTCCCTCTGCTCGAGGCCGGCGAACATGAACGCGACGCGCTCCAGCGGAAGCGCGAAGGCCACGACGCCGCAGCCTTCGACTGCGGTCTCGAGCTCAGAGGGCTCGACGGCGGCTGCGGCCGCGATCTCGGCGAGGATCTCCTGCTGGAGCGGGTGGCCGGCCAGGCGGTAGCCGGCGGTCTCCCAGCCGCGCGCGCGGCACGTGGCGAGCATGCCCGCGTGCTTGCCGGAGCAGTTGTGGAAGATCGGCTGCGGCGGTCGGCCCTCCTGAACACCGCACTCGAGGTCTTCCTCGCTCGCGCCGGCCTTGGCGAGCAGCCGCCTCACCGCCTCGATCTGTTCCGGTTCCGCCTTGTGTGACGCAGAGGCGATCGCCAGGTCGATGTCGTCGAGGTCGTCGCGGGCGCGCGCGAGCGGTAGAGCCTGGAACGGCTTCGCAGACGAGCGCAGGGAGGTGAGAAACGACGCGTCTCCCGCTCCGGCCACGACGGCTCCGTCCTGCACCGCGACGGCGTGCACGTGGTGGATCGCCTCGACGAACGAGCCGCGTCTGGCGACTACCCTGATCGGATCCATGTGCGCCGAGACGGTAAATGCCTGAGCTACCCGAAGTCGAGGCTCTGCGGCGCGCGCTGGACGATCCGGTGCGCGCGTTCCCGGTCGAGCAGGCCGGTCCGGCGCACATCGCGACGCTGAAGACGTTCGACCCACCGCTGTCCGAGCTCGAGGGCCGCCGCCTGTCCGGGGTGGAACGGCGGGGCAAGCGGCTCCTCTTCCCGACGGAGGACGGTGAGCTGGTCCTGCTCGTCCACCAGATGAGCGCGGGGAAGATCCGCTATCTGCAGGCCGGCGAGAACGGGCCGAAGACCCCTGCGTTCAGGCTCAGGTTCGAGGGTGGCGGCCAGCTCGTGCTGACCGAGACGGGGGCGAAGAAGCGCGCGGGAGTCTGGCTCCTGACGCCGGACGCCGCCGAGGGCGAGCTTGCCCACCTCGGGCCGGATGCGCTCGGGATCGGCGCGGTAGGCCTCCGTGAGATCCTCCAGGCTGATTCCCGGCGGCTCCACTCGCTGCTACGCGACCAGCGCGCAATCGCAGGCATCGGGCGAGCCTGGGCGAACGAGATCCTTCATCACGCCGAGCTGTCGCCGTATGCGTTGTCAGGCCAGCTCGATGACGGCGAGATCCAACGGCTGGCGGCGGCGGTCGACGCCGAGCTGGCGCGCGGCCTCGAGCTCCGCGAGCGAGGCGCCGGGAACAAGCAGGTCTACCGTGTTCACGACAAGCTCGGCGAGCCGTGTTACCGGTGCGACTCCCCGATCGCCCGCGTCGACTACGAGGAGCACACGGTCTTCTACTGCCCGCAGTGCCAGACGGGCGGCCGCGTGCTGAAGGACCGCCGCCTCTCCCGGCTGCTCCGCTAGGTATGCCGCCGCCCGCCCGCCGGAGCAGGCGTGACGGCGGCTGCCGACAGACGTCTAGCGGGGTGGTGGCGAACCCTGGCGCGGACCGCCGGCTCCCCAGCGCATCTGGCCGAGCGGAAGGTCCTCGACGATGAGCGCTAGTGCCGTGAGGCAAAGGCCCCAACCGATGAGATCACCCTGGTGGATGTCTGCCATGACGGCAGCGATGAAGAACAGAACGGCTGCTACTAGAAGCAACAACACTTTTAGACCGAAGGTCATGACGCTCCTTTGTCGAAGGACGCCCCGCTTATTCGCCGGGCGGCAGCATCTCCCTACAACGGATGGCGATTTAGGTGTGTCGCCGTCACCTCCGCAGGAGACGGGCAGCCGAGGAGCTTCAGGCCGATTTCGATCTCCCTGCGGAGCAGTTCGAGCACGCGCGCCACGCCTTCCTCGCCGCCGACCGTGAGGCCCCAGACCACGGGCCGCCCGACGAGCACCGAGCGGGCGCCAAGCGCGAGCGCGACCAGGACGTCCACTCCACGCCGGACGCCTCCGTCGAGCAAAACCTCGAGTCGTTCGCCGACGGCTTCGACCACCTCGGGCAGCGCTTCGAGGGAGGCGGGCACGCCGTCGAGCTGACGGCCGCCGTGGTTGGAGACGATCACGCCGGCCGCGCCATGCTCGGCGGCCAGCAGCGCGTCCTCGGCAGTCAGCACGCCTTTGACGAGCAGCGGCAGCGAGCACGTGTCTCGATACCACTCCAGGTCGCGCCAGGTCAGCGTGGGATCGACGATCTGCCCGAGCTCCGTGTGGAAGTCCTGGCGCTTGAGCGCGCCGGCGATGTTCGGAACGGGCAAGTCGGCCGGCAGGCGGAATTGCGCTCGCAAGTCGCGCTCGCGCCGGCCGGCCGCCGGAAAGTCCGCGGTGAAGACGACCGCCTCGAACTCGCTCTCGGCCACCGCCGCGAGGAGCTCTCGCGTGAACCCGCGGTCGCGCGACCAGTAGAGCTGGAACCACTTCCGTCCGTCGGCCGCCGTCGCGAGCTCTCGCGGGGTGACGCTGGAGAGACTCGAGAGGCAGTAGACGGTTCCCGCCGCCGCTGCGCCCCGGGCCGCAGCGGGCTCTCCCTCCGCGTGCGCGAGGCGCTGGAACGCCGTCGGGGCGACGAGCACAGGCAGCGCGACCGGGGCGCCGAGCACCTCGGTCTCGGTGGTCGTCTCCCCCACGTCGACGAGCACGCGAGGACGCAACCGCCAGCGCCGGAAAGCCTCGACGTTCTCGCGCAGAGTCCACTCGTCTCCTGCACCACCGGCGAAGTAGCCGTAGGCGCCGGGGTCGAGCAGTTCGCGAGCCGCTTCCTCGAAGTCGGCGAGGTTGATCGGCTGGTCCGGCACTACGACGGAAGGCGAACGCGCAAGGTCTCTCCGTCCAGCTCGATCGAGCCGCCGAGCGCCGAGATCAGCCGAGTTGCCACCGCCGCGCCGAGATCGCGCAGGTCTTGCCCGAGGACGACCGGGGCCGATGCCGGAGTGATCGGCGCGATCGTCAACTCCGGTCCGTGAGCGGTCACGGTCACACGTTCCAGGCCCCCGTGGCGCAGAGCGCACTGGGCAAGCGCGGACACGGCGCGCTCGGTCGGACCCGGATCAACCCGAACCGCACCGCCCTCGCCCTCCACGCCGACCCGGTCCTCGCCGAGGCGCGTTGCCGCTCCACGCGCAAGGTCGAGGCTGTCGCTCTCGGCGATCGTCGGCTCATAGCGTCCTCCTTCGATGCGCGCGACCAGGGCCAACTCGTCGAGCAGCTCGGCCATCTGCGCCGTGGCCTCTTCGATGATTCCGACGTAGCGGGCGGCCGGCTCTTCGAGTTCCCCCAGCCGCGTCAGGGTGCGCGCGAAGCCGCCGGCGGTCGCGAGGGGCGTCCGCAGGTCGTGGCAGGCAAGCGAGACGAGACGGGCAAAGTCGGCGTTTTGCGGCATCTTCTCCCTGGTACGGTTGCGGCGCGATGACGGAGCTTCGCCATCTTCTCACGCGCGATCTGCAGGCCTCGGCTCCGGAGGTGCGGATCGGCCTGTCTCGCGCAGGGGTCACGGGAGTGCACAAAGCGATCCGCATCCGCTACGGAGAGAGCGAGAAGCTGATCGCGGCCGACATCGACTGCACGGTCGACCTCGACCCGGCCCAGAAGGGCGTTCACATGTCGCGTTTCCCGGAGCTGTTCGAGGAGGCGATCGAGGCGGTCGTGATCGGCGAGGCGCTGCTGGTCGAGCACCTGGCGGAGCACATCGCGTCGCAGATCGTGCAGCGCCAGCGCGCGGGTCGCGCCGAGGTGAGGATCTCGGCTCGATACCCGCTCGAGAAGACGACTCCGGTAACGGCACTGCCGACGCAGGAAATGGTCACGCTGATCGGCCTCGCCGCCGCGTCGGAGGACTCGACGCGGCGCGTCGTCGGCGTCGAGGCGACCGGTATGAACGCGTGTCCCTGCGCCCAGGGGCTTGTCAGGGGCGCAGTCGTCGAGCGGCTCGCAGGGGCGGGGTACGACGAAGGCGCGGTTGAGGAGATCCTCGAGCTCGTCCCTCTGGCTACGCACAACCAGCGCGGCCGGGGGACCCTGTACGTGGGCACCGAGCATCCGATCAACGCGGAGCAGCTCGTCCACATCGTCGAGGGCTCGATGAGCTCGCCGATCTATGCGCTCCTCAAGCGGCCGGACGAGCTGTACATCGTCGAGCAGGCGCACGCCCATGCCCGCTTCGTCGAGGACTCGGTCCGGCTGGCGCTGAAGGCGGCGCTGGATAGCTACCAGGAGCTGGACGACAGTGACTTCTTGTTCTCGCGCCAGATCAATTTCGAGACGATCCACGACCACGACGTGATCGCGGAACGCTTCGGCACCGCCGGCGAGTTGCGTGCGGAGCTCGCCAACGGAGGGCGCTCGCTCGGTCGCCATACCGAGCTGCGCGAGTGGCTCGGCGCCCCACACTAGACGCGCGCCTGCAGCCGTCCTAGAGCCGCGTCTGCACCAGCCGCGTCCGGGCGCAACCGGTCCGGTGCCAGGCACCGTCACGGAAGCGTCACGAAACTGTGACGAGAGTGTGACTTTGCCTGCAACGGGCGCCGCCGCCGTGGTGCCAGGCACCGTGCCGTAAGCGCGCCAAACCGCGCCCAAACGTGTGCCGAAGGAGCTACGCGCGGGCCGGTTGATCCTTGCCGCGGCGCAGCCGGATCCGGTGCTCCGTCCCCGCGCGGAGGCGCCGCATGTTCTCTCGGTGCAGCACGAGCACGGCCAGGGCCGCCAGCGCCGCGAAGGCGGTCACCGGCCACGCCTCGCCGAGCGCCACCGCAGCCAGCGGAAGCGAAATCGCGGCCGCGATCGAGGCCAGCGACGCGTAGCGGGTCAGCGCGAAAACGACGATCCAGACGGCCACGCCGATCCCCCCAACGAGCGGAGCGACACCGAAGAACGCTCCGCCGCAGGTGGCGACCATCTTGCCGCCGCGGGCAAATCTGAGGAACAGTGGCCTCGAGTGCCCGAGCATTGCGGCCGCCCCGGCGGCGATGCCCCAGAGATGTCCGAGCTCGATCGTCGCCACGAGCGCAGGCACGAAGCCCTTCAGCGCATCGAGCAACGCCACGGTCAGCCCGTAGCGCGGGCCGACCTCCCGCCAGACGTTCGACGCCCCGATGTTCCCGCTGCCGCGCTTGCGGATGTCGACGCCGGCGAAGGCGCGCGCGACCCAGTGCCCGAACGGCAGGCTGCCGGCCAGATAGCCGGCGACGACTGCGAGCGCGGGTCCCACGTCCTCTATTTCGTCGAGATCTGGTAGCGGTTGACCCAGTCGTTCACGACAGCCCAGTCCAGGTTGGCGAGAAACGCGTCGATGTACGAGCCGCGGTCGGTCTGGAAGTCGATGAAGTAGGCGTGCTCGTAGACGTCGAGCGCAACGAGCGGAGTCGCGTTCCAGATCGGATACGTGTTCTGCGCGTCGCCCAGGTAGTTGAAGAGCTTTCCCTCGTCCCAGTCGTACGCGGTCCACGCCCACCCGCGACCGGCCATCCCCGAAGCTTTCAGGTCACGCCGCCACTCGTCAGCCGAGCCGAAGTCCCGCGCGATCAGGTCGCCGATCGGCCCATCGGGGCTCCCACCCCCGCCACCGAGGTGCTCGAAGTAGATCTCGTGGTTCTTGATCCCGCCGATCGCGAACGAGAGCTCGACCTTGAGAGCGCGCAACTCCGAGTAGACCTGGTTTGCGCTCGCCAGGTCGACGCCGTCGAGCGCAGCGAGGATCTCGTTGCGCTTGTTGACGTAGCCCTCGTACAACTTGTAGTGCGCTTCGACGGACTCTCGCGAGATGCCGTCGAGCTCGAGCAGTTCCGGTTTGAGCTCGCGAGCGGTGATCTCCTCGCGATTAAAGGCAAGCGTGGCCATACGACTCCTTTTCGAGAGAACGGCCGCGAGAATACTCGCCCGAGCGCGGCCGAAAGGAGTAGCCTCGTGCGAGACCGACGAAAGGAGCAAGCAATGGCGTTCGAGGTCCCACCCCTTCCGTACGACTATGGCGCTCTGGAGCCGCACATCGACGAGGAGACGATGCGTCTCCACCACGACAAGCATCACCAGGCGTACGTGGACAAGGCGAACGCCGCGCTCGAGGACACAGACTCCGCACACGAGTCGGTCGAGCACATCCTGTCCATCCTGGACACGTTCCCCGACGACAAGCGCACCGTGATTCGCAACAACGCCGGCGGCCACGCCAACCACACGCTGTTCTGGGAGATCATGAGCCCGGACGGCGGTGGGGAGCCCGAAGGAACGCTAGGTGATGCGATCAACGACGTCTTCGGCAGCCTCGACGAGCTGAAGCAGGCCGTGAACCAGGGTGGGATCAACCGGTTCGGGTCGGGCTGGACGTGGCTCGTCCACGACGGCACCGGGCTCGCGGTCTACTCGACGCCGAACCAGGACTCGCCGATCATGCAATCGGACGATCCCCTGCTCGGCATCGACGTGTGGGAGCACGCCTACTACCTCAAGTACAAGAACGTCCGTCCGGACTACCTCGAGGCCTGGTGGAACGTCGTCAACTGGCCTGCGGTCGCCGAGCGCTACGAGCGCGCGGTCGGGAAGAAGAAGGTCGGCGCAGGGACTGCTTAGTAGAGCCGACGGCCGCCGGGATCGCGACCTCCCCTTTCGGCTGCTTGAAAGCAGGGTTAGAACGGACAAACAGCTGCTTTAAGTGGTATGTGTGCCCCGCGTGAACGCTCTGATAACCGGCGGTACGGGCCGCGTCGGCTCGGCCATCGCCTCGCGGCTCGAGAGTGAAGGCTGGTCGGTGGTCGCGGCCGGGCGCAAGGACGGCGACGTCTCCCGCCCCGACGAGGCGCGCGCCCTCGTGGAGCGCGCGGTGGGAGAGCTCGGCGGCCTCGATCTGCTCGTGCACTGCGCGGGCGAGGGCTTCGCGCCGAAGGCTGTCGAGGAGCTGACCGAAGCCGATTGGGACGCCGCCTTCGGGGCAACTGCGAAGGGCAGCTTCTTCGTCACTCAGGCGGCCGCGCCACACCTGCGCGAATCCGGCGGCGTGGTCGTGATGATCGAGGACGTCGCCGCGTACCAGCCCTGGCCGTCGTTTGCGGCGCACTGCGCCGCCAAGGCCGCCCAGGCGATGCTGACGCGTGTCTTCGCGCGCGCGCTCGCGCCCGAGGTCCGGGTCTGCGGCGTCGCGCCCGGATCGGTTGCGGTCGACCCGGACCAGGAGGAGCGGCGGGCCGCCGAGTCGCTGCTCGGCCGCATCGGCTCCCCCGACGACGTCGCCGCAGCGGTCGCGTTCCTGGCCGGAGCGGACTTCGTCACCGGCGCCACGCTGGCGGTGGACGGCGGCCGTCTGCTGCAATCCAGGTCGGATGAACACGCGTAAAGAAGACGACATGGAGCTCGCGGTCGACATCGGCACCCGCAGGGCACGGGCGGATCGCTCGGCAGCGTCGACGGTGCCGAACGACGCCTGCACTGACGGCGAGCTGATCGAGCGGGCGGGCGAGGGAGACCGGGATGCTTTCGACGTCCTTTACCTGCGCTACGTGCGCCCGGTGTTCGGGCTCGCACTGCGGCGACTCGGGGATCGCGGCCGCGCCGAAGACGCGACACAGGAGACCTTCGCCTCGATCTGGCGGGCGGCGAAGAGCTACCGCCCCGAGCGCGGCCCCGGGGCACCCTGGCTGTATGCCGTCGCCCGCAACGCGATCGTCGACCGCTCGCGTGTGCGTACCGATACTCCGGCCGATCCACCGAAGAGCCCCGCCGACGAGCCGGGGCCGCCCGAACGAGCGGAGCAGGGGTGGATCTCCTGGCGCGTCCACCGCGCACTCGAGGAGCTGCCCGACCACGAACGCTCCCTGATCGAGCTCGCGTACTGGGGTGGGCTGTCGCAAGCCGAGATCGCGCAGTTCCTCGACATGCCGCTCGGCACCGTCAAGACACGGACGCGGAGCGCGCTCGCACACCTCGCCGACGAGCTGGAGGGGGAGCTCTGATGAATACGCCTCCGGAGCTCAAGGATCTGGTCGGGGACGATCTCTCGCCGGGCGAGCGCGCGCGCCTCGAGCGGGTGCACAACCTGCTCGTTGCCGCGGGGCCCCCGGCAGACGTGCCACCGGCGATCGCGGAGCCGGCTGAGCAACCGCATGGAATCGTCCGGGTGCTGCCGCGCCGCCGTCGCAGCGCGGCTCTCCTCGTCGCGGCGGCGATCGCCGCCGCCGCCTTCGGCGCCGGCTACTTCGCCGGCGCTAGCGGCGGGGAGAAGAAGAGCTCGTTCGTCTCGACGCGCACCGTGCGGCTCCACAGCACTCCCCTCGCACCTCAAGGCGTCGCCGTCGTCAGGGTCGGCCGCCGCGATCACGACGGGAACTTTCCGATGCTGGTGACCGTGCGCGGCCTGAAGAAGCTCGGTCAGAGGGGCTACTACACGCTGGCGCTGACCAAGGACGGTCGTCCGGTCGTCGTCTGCGGAACGTTCCGGGTGCGCGCCGGCGGCAGGTTGACCGTGCCGATGACCGTGGCCTACGACGTGACCGCCTTCGACGGCTGGGTCGTGACCGAGTACAGGCATGGCCGCGACGCCGACCCTGTCGTGCTGACGACTTAGCCGACTACGGCGCGACCCGGTCGTTCGCCACGAATGCACTGTGCGTGACGGGCATCTTGTCGGCGAGGAACCGCTCGCAAGCCTCGGCGTAGCGGCGGATCTCCCGCTGCGCAGTCTCGGCGGCCCGCAGCGACACAAAGTTCATCAGGGCCCGTGCATTGACCGTCCAGTAGAACTCGGTGTAGGCGCCCATCGGGATCACACAGCGGGCTAGCTCTCGCGCAACGCCCGCCTCGACGAGGCGCGTGTAAGTGGCGTAGGCAGCCTCGTACACCGCCTCCATCTCCTCGCGGGTCGTCTCGGCGAGCTCGTCTGAGACGGGCTCGAAGGAGTAGGCGCCAGGTTTGCCGACCTGCGAGCGAACGTCCTCGAGCGCCGGGACGTAGAAGTCGTCGGTGGCCTTGGCATAACGCATCGAAAACTCGTTGAAAGAGCCGATGCGGTGTCTGAACCACTCCCTCGCGACGAACAACGGACACCGGACGTGGAACCGAAATGCGTTGTGCTCTGTGGGCGTCCCATGGCGTTCGCGGATGAGGAAGCGGATCAGGCCCTCGTCGGATTCGTCCATCACGTCCTTGTGCCGCGCAAAGCTCACGCGGGCTGCGTTGACGACGGAGAGGTCTGAAGCCATCGCCTCGTCGAGCCGGACGAAGCCGTGATCGAGGACCGGGATCGTGTTCTCGGGTATCACTTCGGTAGTGACGGCCACGTCGCCGAGTGTAACGGGGCTCTATGTCGGCGCTTCCGGATTCTCGTACCCGTCCTGGCGCGGAGAGTTCTACCCGGAGGAGGCAAAGCCGGCGGAGTTCCTCGAGCACTACGCGCAGCGGCTGACCTCCGTGGAGCTCAACAACACCTTCTACCGATTGCCGTCCGAGGAGCAGTTCCAGTCGTGGGCCGCCCGGACTCCGGAAGGGTTCAAGTTCGCCGTCAAGATGACGCGGAACGTCACCTACGCCGGCGGGCTCGACAAGATCGGAACGTTCTGCGAGCGGGTGCGCACGCTCGGCGACCGCCTCGGTCCCGTGCTCGTCCGGATGCCGACGGCACGGCCGCGCGACGAGGGGTTCCTACGCCTCTTCCTGGACTCGCTGGATCCGGAGCTCGAGTTCGCGTTCGACTTCCGGCACGAATCGTGGGACGAGGTGGACGTCCCGGTGCGGGTCAACTCGCTCGAAGGCGACGCTCCGTTCCGCTACCTGCGTTTCCGCGACCCGCCGTACTCAGACGGCGAGCTGGAGGGCTGGGCCGCCCGACTGCGGCCGTTGCTCGACCAGGGGATCCGCGTCTACTGCTACTTCAGGCACGAGGACGAGCCGACCGCCCCGCGCTACGCCGAGCGGTTACGCGCGTTACTTGGACAATCGACCCAATAGTGCGATAGTCGCCCGATGGCGGAGTGGCTATGGGCGGAGTCAGAAGAAGAACCCGGGGTCGATGACCAGGGCGACCAGGCGGACCCCAGCGACGTGGACGAGTCGCTCGCAACGCGACGGCTCCGCCGCTGGCTGAAGGGCATGTTCGGGTCGGCCAGGCCGCAGCCGGACGACGACTAGGAGGGTCTGGCGTAAAACCGCTCGTCGCCGGGGTGCGATGCTCGTTTCCAGGCAAGGACGCAGGGAGCCTCGATAGCAGCGCTATCGGGGCGACTGAGGACGCCGCCTGGGGCGAGCAGCGCGGCCCGGCGGCACAGACTGTTTTGCGCCAGACCCTCCTTAGCTAAAAACGGGCCGTGACGCCGACGTGGCGCTCGTGCGCGCCGGTCTCGATGATCTCGCCGATCTGCGCAACCGCGAACTCCAGCTCCTCGTCCGTGTTGAAGTAGTGCGGCCCCAGCCGTAGCCCGGCGTCGGGCCGGAAGTCGCACAGAATCGACCGTTCGGTGAGCTCCTTGTGCACGGCCTCGAACTCCGGGACGCGCACAGTCACGGTGCCGCCTCGCCGCGCGGGGTCACGGGGGCTCAGCACCTCGAAACCGGCTTCGTCGCAAAGCCGGATCAGGAGCTCGGTCTGCCCGAGCGAGCTGGCGCGGATCTGCTCCACGCCGATCTCCTCGATCAGGTCGTAGCCGGGAGTCGCCGCGTACAGCGCGGGCACGTTGGGCGTTCCGGTCAGGAAGCGCGCCGCGCCCTCCGCGTACTCGAGCTCCGGCTCGAACGCGAACGGCCGCGCGTGAGCCTGCCAGCCGGTGGCCGTCGGCTCGAGCCGCTCGGCCAGGTCCGGCCGAACGTAGAGCCACCCCGCGCCGGGCCCGCCACAGAGCCACTTGACGCTCCCGCCCACGGCGAAGTCCACCCCGAGCGCAGTGACGTCGAGCGGGACGGTGCCGGCGGACTGGTAGGCGTCGAGCACGACGAGCGCACCCAGCTCGTGCGCCCGCCGGACGACCGACTCCAGATCCTGGATCTCGCCGGTCTTGAAGAGGACGTGGCTGATCGGAACGAGCAGGGTCCGCTCGTCGATCGCCTCGAGCAGCGCGCCTTCGTCGGACACGCACACGAGCTCCGCCCCCCGGCCGGCCTGCGCCTGGTACAGGTAGCGCACCGACGGGAAGTCTCCCTCCTGGTACACGACTCGGTTCCGCTCGCCGTCGAAGCGGAAGCAGGACAGGATCACGGTCTCCGCGACGGCGACGTTCTGGTGCATGACCGTCGAGCCCGGCGGAGCGCCGACGATCCGCCCGATCTGGTCGCCCACCGTCATCGACATCGTCCACCACCCCTCGCCCCAGGCGCGAATTGCGCGCGTTCTCCACATGCGCGCGTACTCGGCCATGCGCTCCTCGACCGCGGCGGGCATCGCACCCAGCGAGTGGTTGATCAGGTAGGTCGTCTCAGCAAGGATCGGGAACCGATCGCGGTACGCGGCCAGCTCGCTCATCTCCGCGCGAGTCTACGCATCGCTGCTCTCTGGATCCCTCGAACGAGGGAACTTCCGGGCACTCACCCTAAAGGGGGAGGAGTGGCCCCCCGCAGGCACCTAGGTTCCGCCTGGTTCAAATGTTCTGCGGCCCCGCGCAGCACGCGCGGAGAGGGAGATGATTGGGAATGGTCAGAATGTTGAGTAAGCGGCGCGCTGAGGCGCGGTCGAATGCAGTGTGGGGCTCCGGCAAGATCGCCGGCGGAGTTGCGGTGATTGCCGCAACGATGGCGCTGATCGCACCGGGCGTGGCAAGCGCATATGTGCTGCCGCCACGGATCGCTCCGGTGATCGTGTCACTGCCGCCGCCGATTGCTCCGGTGGAAGCACCTGCTCCGACGGTTGCACCGGTACTGGCGGCGGTGTCCTGGGGCGACGTGTCCTGGGGCGACGGCCTCTAAGAAGGACCGAAGCAACGCAAATGACTGCGGGCCCCGCGCTCCACGCGGCGCGGGGAAAGGGAGGCAAAATGGCGTACTTCGGTCGCCCTGGCAGCGCGGAGAAGTCAAGCGCGCTGTGGGGCTCCGGGAGCGACAGCGACGCTCGTAGCGCGCGAAGAGGCGGGCGGGGCATCTAGCCCCGGCCGCTTCACCTTTTCAGGGCCACCGTGGGGGGCGTCCCCCGCTCGGGCTGAGGCGGCGGCTTCGAGTCCACGAGCACCGCGGCTGCGAGCAGGATCGCTGCCGCCACGGCGCTCTCCCCGACCAGGCTGCGAGAGAGGCGGACGACGAGCGGTCCGCCCACTCCACGCTGTAGCGCGGGGCGGAACAGGAAGTGGTGCGCAGCTCCCCAGGCCAGCGCGACCACGACGAGGCCGAGCTTCACCAAGAGCACGCGGCCGTAGCCCTGTTCCCACAGATCGCTCAGGTGTGGCAGCCTGACGATGCTCAGGTAGACGCCGGCGCACACGAGCACGCCGATCAGGACCGGCGCGAACCGCGCAAAGCTCAGAAAGGCATCGCGGCGCAGCTCGGCGGCGGCCGGCCAAACGACCACTGCCAGCTGGACCAGCCCTCCCACCCAGAGGGCGGCCGCGCCGAGATGCGCCCAGTCGGCCAGCTGGGTCTTCCAGGACGAGCCGGCATCGACGGCGGAGTGTCCGGACAGCGACAGGCCCGATGCCAGGCCGAGCGCCAGCAGGAACGCCGGCCACAGGAGCGTGGAGCGGTCGAGCAGCCAGGCCAGGTAGACGATCGTCGCGACCAGCGCGTACCCGAGTGTCATGACGACGAACGCGGTGCCGAACCGCGTGTGGCCGGCGAGCGAGGAGAGGTCGCCGTACAGGAGCCGGCCGAACGGCAGCTGGAGCGCGTCTTCAGCGCGGAGCAGGAACGCGGCAATGCCTGCCTCGAGCGTCGCGACCACTCCCACTCCGACGACGATGAAGAAGCGGCGTTCCGCCCGTGGAGGTAGCGGGCGGCGCAGCACGAGCAGTCGGAAGCCGAGCCCTCCGATCACGAGCGCCAGCGCGAGGAAGTACGCCCAACGCACGACGTGCTCCTTGATCGAGGGACCCGCAGCGCCGAACGCCTCCGTCGGCGGCGGGGCAGTGGCGCGGACGCCGAAGGTGAAGACGCCGGAGACCACATGCCCGTCCTCGGAGAGCGCCTGCCAGCGCACGGTGTAAGCGCCGCGCGCGAGCTTCGGCTTCAAGGGCGCGGTCAAGCGCGACCCGTCGGCTCGCCCGCGAGCCCGGCCCGAGACCAGGCGGCCATGCTCCGTCCGGACCTCGATCGCCTTCGGGATCGCCCGAACGGCCTGGTCGAACCGGAGCGTGACCGAGCCGGGCGACCGCTCCAGCCGCTGCCGGAACGACGGGCTCGTGTCGATCAGCGCGGCGTGCCCGAACGCCGCCCCTGGAAGCACGAGCGCGCCGAGCACGACGGCAGCGAGGGCGCGCCTCATCGGTGCGGGGTCCCCGCCCGCGGAGAGATGTGGCCGAAAATCGGCGAGACGTCTCGATCCGAGTAGAGAGAGATCGCGAGGACGATCGCCACCAGCGCAAACCCGAGCTGCGGGACGACGGAGCGCGGGCGCACCGCACGGCCCAGCGCGAAGACTGCGCTTGCGACGAGCGTCCACCCGATCACGTGGTGCAGGAACGCCGCGCGGGAGAAAATCCAGCCGTTCTGCTCGTGGATCAGGAACGCCGCACCCGAGATCGGCAAGGCGACTGCGGTCGTGAGCTTCCAGTACGGACTGCTCAGCTTCCCGCGGACGAGACCGAGCTCGGCTGCCCCCGACAGCATCATCATCTGCGCCCACGCGCCGTGTGCGAGCATGTGGATGGCCGAGTTCGTATAGAAGACCATGACCGGCCACATCCAGACGCCGATCAAGAACGTGGACGACGGCCACAGGTAGGTGCGCCAGGTCCGACGGCGCCAGACCTCTTGGCCCACGACAGCTTCGGCGAGCAGGAACAGGCCGAGCGCCAAGACACCGCTCGCGAACATCCAGTGGACGAACTCAGCGCGAGGCTGCACCGGCTTCATCCTCCTCTTCGAGGTCCTCGAGCAGCCCGGGCGCCACGAGCGCGGCAAACAGCACGCCGACGAGCATCACGAGCAGCGGCGGCTCGACCACGAGCCACCAGAAGCCTTGCCCAAAGGGATGCAGCAGCGTGATCCGATACGGCTGCAGCAGCGCCCAGAGGACGCCGGCCCCGACCGTGAGCGGGCCGAGCCCGGTTACCACCAGGGCGCGGGCCGCGTGGCGCGACCGTTGCCGAGGTAGCTCTCTGATGAGTTGTGTGCTCATGCCTCCTCGCAGGTTGGTGAACGGACCCGAAACCCCGCGGGGGTTATGCCGCGGGGCTAGGCGATGAGGGGAGGCGGCCTCGACTCGAAGACGAGGCCGAACAGGCGCCGGGGTGCGATCCGCGCATCCCGGGCACGAACGGGTGCGGGCTCCCGGGCCGGCGAGGTGACACAACGCGCGTGAGCGGCCGTCGCCTGCGCGTACTGCTCGTACTCGCGCAGCCAGTGCGCAACGGCGCTCCAGACGAGCGCAAAGAGCACAGCGAGGACGGCGAAGACCGGTAGCGCAGACGTATGGAGCCACGGGTCGAGCAACGACCACTGGCCCGCGGACAGGCGCTCGGCGTCCGTCTGGATGAGGGAGAACAGGGACGTGACCGCGAACGCGGCGAACCACAAGCGCGGCGAGAGCTGAAGCCGGAAGCGCGGAGCTGCACGCGTGGGCCTCACTCCGACGGCCTCGAGCAGCCGCTGGCCCGCCTGCGCGGCCGAACGGGCCTTGACGAATCGCCAGGCCAGCCTTGCCAGCAGCAAGGCGAGCGCCACCTTGACCCCTGCGAGCAGGAACGGGTAGTAGTCAGCGCTCGCGTAGCGCGAGCCGACATGCCTGCCGACGTTGAGGCGGTGCGTGAGGCTGCGCCCCGCGAGCTCGGCCACGAGGGCAAGCAGGCCGAACGCGAGAGCAGAGCTCAGACGCTGGTGCCGACGTGCGCGCGCCACGCCTCGATTTTACTGATGAGCGGGTGTTTTTACGAACCCCCGCGGAGAGTGCAGGCCGAAGGTCAGCCCAGCAGGGTCAGGGTCCACTCGTCGCGGCAGTCCTCGTCGAAGCCGACGAGGAAGATCCGTTGGTACGTCCCCAGGCAGAGGTGGCCTTCCGTGTAGGGAATCTGCTCGGTCCTCGGGCCGAGCAGAAGCGAGACGAGCCTGGTTCTCTCGGCGGCGTCCAGAGGCACGAGCCGCCCGAGCAAGCCTTCCAGGTCCTCGAAGAACCCTTTCTCGCGCTCCTGAACACGGATCAGCGACGGATCGCCGTTCGGAGAGACGTACGCGATGCCGCTGCCCCCCGTGCGAGAGATCTCGTGCGAGATCTCGTTCGTAATGTCGAACACGGTGAGGCTCGGTAGCGCCGCGGCGATGGAGACGGGGATTTCGACCGAGGTCACGGCGAACGCTCCGGTGTCACCTGGCGGCAACCTCTTTCGGGAGCCGGAACTGCACGTTCTCGCGCGCGACCTCGATCTCGTCGAGCTCCGCGTATCCGACGCGGCCGAGCCGGCCGATCACGGCCTGGACGAGCTCCTCGGGCGTCGAGGCTCCGGCCGTCAGGCCGATCGTTTCGTGCCCGAAGACGAGGTCGGCGTCAAGCTCGCTCTCGCCGTCGATCAGGGCGGCGTCGGCGCCTGCTCGCTGGGCCACCTCGACGAGCCGGCGCGCGTTCGAGCTCGTTTCCGACCCGATCACGAGGACGAGCGAAGCTCCCTCGTCGACCATCGCCTTGACGGCGTCCTGACGGTTCTGGGTCGCGTAGCAGATGTCCTCGGCCGCGGGCCGCTTCAGGTCGCCGAAGCGGGCACCGAGCGCATCGACGGTCTCGGCGACGTCGTCGAGCGAAAGCGTCGTCTGCGTGATCACGGCGATCGGCTTGCCGGCCGTGGCGAGCCGCTCGACGTCTTCCGGCGATTCGATCACGACGGTCGAATCCGGACGCTCGCCCCTCGTTCCGATCACTTCCACGTGGTCGGCGTGACCGACGAGGGCGACGATGTGACCGCTGTCGGCGTAGCGCCTCGCCTCGGCGTGGACCTTCGAGACCAACGGGCACACGGCGTCCACGACCTGGAGGCCGCGCCGTTCGCAGTTCTCGCGCACGGCCGGAGCGACCCCGTGGGCCGACAGCACGCAGATCGCCCCCGCAGGGATCTCCTCCTCGGAGTCCACGAACACCGCGCCGAGGCCCTCGAGCCTGCGCACGACGTGATCGTTGTGGACGATCTCGTGCCGGACGTAGATCGGGGCGCCGTGCTCGGCCAGCAGGCGCTCGACGATCTCGATCGCACGGTCGACCCCCGCGCAGAACGACCGGGGTGCCGCGAGCAGGATCCGGCCGCTCACGCCGCCGCCCCCCGCGCCGCCTCGGTCAGCTTGGCGAGCGCCCGCTTCCCGTCCGCCGCTGCGCGAGCGAATCCTCGTGGGGAGCGCAAGAACGCGGCGACGAATCCCGGCCAGTCGTAGCGACCCTGGGGTGTCACGGCCTTGCAAATCCCATGCAGAGTACGTTCAGGCGTGTCACTGACGACGCGTAAGCAGCCTCGCAACCGGCCGCTCCGCGCGAGTGTGCCCGATTCGAGATCGACGGCGTCTGCTCCGGTGCGCTCGAACAGGCGCCTCCTCTCCCCGGGATCGTCGATCACTCGGTCCGAGGCCAGGAGCGTCGCCGGCCGTCCACCCGGCACGCCGAGGCCTTCGCCCTCCCAGAGCACCCCGCCGTCCTCGTCGACGACCCGCGTCGCGTCCAGGATCGCGCCCGACGGTAGTCCGTCGAGCCCGCCCGCCAGCCCAAAGGAGACGAGCTCGCCGTCGGGCAGGCCGTTCGCGCCGCCGAGACCGATCAACGCCGTGCGGAGCCCGGCGCGCTTGCCGGCGCGCGCCTCGGCGACCGTCGCGCAGGCAAAGACGAGTGTCAGCCTGTCAGCGTCCAAGCGAGACTCCGGACGCTCTCTTTGACG
Source organism: Actinomycetota bacterium (assembly GCA_030854475.1). Classification (GTDB taxonomy): domain Bacteria; phylum Actinomycetota; class Thermoleophilia; order Gaiellales; family Gaiellaceae; genus JALYTD01. The sequence goes on along the minus strand of JALYTD010000043.1, from coordinate 4,981 downwards.
CTTCCCGTGGCCTCGAAGGCCGCTGCCGGCTCGAATCCGGAGTGGATCGCGCAGTGCTCGCAGCGCTCGTCCCGCCCCGGGCCGTACTCCTCCCAGTCGATGCCGTCGAGCAGAGCGTCGTAGGTCGGGAAGATCCCGTCCGTGAGCAGGTAGCACGGGCCTTTCCAGCCGTACGGGTTCCGCGTGATCGACCCCCACGGCGCGCAGTCGAGCTTGCGCTCTCCGGCCAGGAACTCCTGATAGATCGGGGTCGCCAGCCACCGGTAGCTGTTCTTCTTGGCGACGGAGCGGATCTGGCGGAACTTCTCCTCGTGCTCGGCGCGGGTCATCGTCAGCGCCGGGTCGATCTGCGAGTACTGGTAGCCCGGCGCGACGAGCATCCCGTCGATGCCGATCTCGTGGGTGAGGAAGTCCATCATCTGGAGCACGTCCTCGACCTTCGTCTCCTTGAAGATCGTCGTGTTCGTCGTGACGCGGAAGCCGCGTTCGCGAGCCTTACGAATATTGTCCACCGCGACGTCCCACAAGCCGGGGTAGTCGCAGATGTAGTCGTGGATCTCGCGCATCCCGTCGAGGTGGACGACGAACGTGAGCCGAGGGCTCGGCGAGAAGGTGTCGAGGTACTCCTCGAGCTTGAGCGCGTTGGTGCAGAGGTCGATGTTCTTCTTCAGCTCGAGGAACCCGCCGACGACGTCCTCGATGCCTTTGAAGACGAGCGGCTCTCCGCCACAGATCGAAACGACGGGCGCCGGGCACTGCACGCCGGCGTCGATGCACTCGTCAACCGACAGTCGCGCCTTGTTCGATTCGTACTCGCGGATCTTGCCGCACCCGATGCAGGCGATGTTGCACGCGAGCGTGGGCTCGAGCATGAGCACGAGCGGGTAACGCTCGCCCTTACGACTCTGCTGGGCGACGTACTTGCCGATCTGAACCGTCGAGCGAAGCGGGAACTTCGTCATGCGTTGAGCCTTTCTCGTAGACGGCCGAGTGCCATGAGCGGGAAGTGGAGGCGGTAGAGGTGGTATCTGATCATGAAGTCGAGCGGAAACCCCGTGCCCGTGTAGTGAGTCTCCTGCCAATCACCGTTTTCCTGCTGAACATCACAGAGCCAGTCCGCGGCTTGCGCCGCCATGACCGAGTCGGCCTCGCCGGCAGCCACGTAGCCTAGTAACGCCCAGGCCGTCTGTGAAGGAGTCGACACGCCGTTTCCTCTCCTGGCCGGAGACGCGTAGGCGAGGATGTCTTCTCCGAAGCTGCCGTCCGGTTTCTGGGCCCGGTTCAGCCACTCGACCGCGCCCCGCATCGAGGGGTGGTCGGGGGGCACGCCGCACGCCTCGAGGGCCGGCAGCGCGGCGGCGGTGCCGTAGACATGGTTCACGCCCCAGCGGCCGAACCACGATCCGTCCGGTTCCTGCTGGTCGAGCAGCCACTCGAGGCCGTCGAAGGCCTCACGCGTGTAACGCGGCTCCGCTGCGAGCGCCTCCACGGCGTGCGCCGTCACGTCCGCGCTCGGCTCGTCGGTGACCTTGCCGAAGTCGCAGAACGGAATCTTGTACAGCCAGAACGCCTCGCTGTCCGCGTCGAACGCGCCCCACCCGCCAGAGGCGCATTGCATACCGGCGGTCCAGGCAAGGCCCCGTTCGCACGCTTGGTCGCCGATCCCCAGCGCGCGCAGGGCCAGGACGACGACTGCGGTGTCGTCGACATCGGGGTAGAGGTCGTTCTCGAACTCGAACGCCCAGCCTCCGGGATCGAGGTCGGGGCGCCGCACCGACCAGTCGCCCTTGACAGTCACCTCCTCACCCAGCAGCCACTCGCCTGCCCGCCGGAGCTGCGGGTGGTCGGCGGGCAGGCCCGCATCGCGCAGTGCGAGCACTGCGAGCGCCGTGTCCCAGACGGGCGACTGACACGCTTCGGGCCGGACTCGGTCGCCGTCGTCGATCGTGAAGCCTCGCCAGCCCTCGACCGCCCGCCACAGAGTCTCGTCCTCGAAGCCGTGCCCGAGGGAGGCGAGCATGATCATCGACCAGACCCACGGCGGCTGGATCCCGCCCCAGGAGCCGTCTGCCTCCTGCCGGTCTCGTACCCACCGCTCCGCCGTGGCGAAGGCGACGCGTCGGATCGGGCCAGGCCGCCCCGCCGGCTTCGTCCTGCCGGGCCGAGCGCCGATCTCGCGCAGCTCGATCCATGCGGGCCGCACCGGGCGCAGCGCCTGCACCACCGAGAGCGGGACGACCGTCTGACGCGCCCAGCACGCGAAGCTGTAGATCGAGAACGGGGCGTCGGGCGGCAGAAGGATCACCTCCGGCGGCATGCGCGTGATCCACTGCCACGGCCACTGGCCGAGCAACGCGAGGAAGCACTTCGTGAAGACGCGGCTGCGCGGGACGCCTCCTGCACGCCTGATGTAGTCGCGCGCGCGTGGGCCGGGGTCGACTCCGGCGAGCTTCAGGGCGGCGTACGCCTCGATCGACGTCGAGAGATCGGGCGGCCCATCGAACCAGTTCGACCACGTTCCGTCGTCGCGCTGCCGGGCGAGCAGCTCGTTCGCGATCTTGCGGTCGAGCTCGGGCGTCCGCAGGCCGAGGAAGTGGTGCCAGAACAGGTGCTGGGCGATCATTGTCGCGTTGGACTCGAGCTCTCCGACCCACCAGCCGTCGGGATGCTGGAGCTCGAGCAGGCGATCGGTCGCTTTCTCCACAGCCTTGTCGAGACCCGCCGGCGCAGTCCGCGGTCTGTCCGGTGCGATTGTCATGCTGCCACCCTAGTTGCCACGTCGGACAACATACGCGCGGCTCGTACGCCGCTTACGACGGCGCCTTCCATGGTTGCCGGCCAGCCGGTCGCGGTCCAGGCACCCGCTCGGACGACGTTCGGCCGTCCGGTCTCCGGGCCCGGCCTGCGCGCGAGCGTTCCCGGCCGCGCAGCGAACGTGGCCCGTGGCTCACGGCTCACTCGGGACCAGAGCAGCCGCGCCTCCCCCAGACGCTCGGTCAGCGCCTGCACCATCAAGTCCGCGAGCTCTTTGCCGCGGATCGCCAGCAGCTCAGGCGCTCCGCTCGAGACAACGGTCAGGTACTGACCCTCGGCGGGCGCGCGGCCCGTGATGCGGCCGCGGTCGAAAACCCAGTGCGCGGGGCTCGCGAGCAGGCCCGCGACGGGATGCCGCAGCAGAGTGCGGTCGAACAGGAGGTGGACCGAAACGATCGGCGATTCTCCCACTCCGGGGTCCTGCTCGACAAGCAACTGCGCTGACTCCGCCGGTGGGACGGCCACGACGACCGCGTCGGCCGCGAGGCGTTCGCCGTCTTCCAGCACGACCGTGCCGTCCCCCAACTCGACCGCGCGCGCCTCCAGACGGATTGTCCCGCCACCGTGCCGGATCGCCTCGGCGGCGGGGTCAGCATGCATGGCGGACAACGGCTCAACGGGGATGAGGACGTCCGAGTCGCCGCGCTCTTTGCTCAGGAAGGCCGTGGTGACGAGGTGGATCCCGTAGTTCGCGCCTGCCTCATCCGTGCGCAGATTGAGCGCGGGGCGGATGAAAACGTCCCAGAAGCGGTCGATCACGCGTTGCGACTGCCCAAGCTCGCGTAAGAGGTCGCCGAAGGTGCGCCCCTGGTTGCCGGCCTCGCTCTCCCGGCTCAGCCGGCGGACGACTCGGACGACCTCGAGCCGCTCCCGAAGCGTCAGGTGCCCGTAGCGCAGCAGCCCCGCGATGCCGCTCCCGAGCTGGGCGACCGAGCCGTCCTCGGCGATCACGGCTAGCTGCAGGCGCTCCCGATGCAGTGCCCCGGCCTTGCCGATCCGCGCGAGGAAGCGCGGGTATTCGGAGAAGCAGCCGAGCGCGATGTGCTGGCCGTTGTCGGGCGGCGGGTCGGGATCGCCCTCCCGCCCCGGGAGCGTCTGCACCGCGCCGCCGAGCGTGGGCCTCGCTTCGAGCAGGGTCACGTCGTGCCCGGCGTCCACGAGCTCCAGTGCCGCGGCAAGCCCCGCCAGCCCCCCGCCGACCACGACCGCCCTCACCGCAGGAATCCCGAGCCGACGATGCGGAGCTTCGTGAGCGGCGACAGCTGCGGAGGCCCGCTGAAGACGTCGTAGCCGCCGGCCTCGATCCGGTCGAGCGTCGCGCGGTAGAGGCCGGCGAAGGTGGCGACACAAGCGGCGCTGCGGGAGTCGAGGTGGTCGAGCAGCGCCAGGCCGTCCTGAAGGTACGCCCGCGCCCTTGCCGCCTGGAACGTCATCAGCGCCCGCCATTCCGGCGTGATCCGTCCGCTCGCGATGTCGTCTTCCGTCACGCCGAACGACGCGAGCTCGTCCTGGGGCAAGTACACGCGCCCGAGACTCCAGTCCTCGGGCACGTCACGGATGATGTTGATCAGCTGCAGGGCGATGCCGAGCGTCTCGGCCCGCTCGCCTTCAGCAGGCGCGCCGTAGACGGGCAGGCAGGCGCGCCCGACGGCGCCGGCGACGCGCCGGCAGTAGCCGAGCAGCTCCTCGAAGTCGGCGTAGCGGGACTGTTCGGTGTCCTGGAGCCCGCCGTCCAGCAGGTCCTCGAGCGCATCCCGGGGAATCGCGTAGCGCGCACCGGCGTCGGCGAGGGCGATCAGCATCGGTTCGTCGGGCGCCGGCTTGTCGAGAGAGCGGCGGAGCTCTTGCAGCCGAGCGCGCTTCTCCGGGTCGGGGAGAGCCGGATCGTCCGCGATGTCGTCCACGCGGCGTGCGAACGCGTAGACCGCCGCGATGGCGCGGCGCTTCGGACGCGGCAGCACCATGATCCCGTAGGCGAAATTTCGCGCGCGCGCGCGCGTGATCCGCTCGACCTCGGCGTAGGCGGCTTCGGCGCTCATCGGACGAGCGCTCCCACGGCGGCGCGGGCGAGCCGGGCCCGCGACGGCTTCGGCCGGCCGGAGAAGACGTCGTACCGAGCCGCCTCGAGCGCGTCGAGCGCCGCCATCCCGCCGCGGGCGAACACGCC
>JALYTD010000012.1 GCA_030854475.1 Actinomycetota bacterium | reverse complement strand
GCTCGACTGTGAGCGGGGGCCCGTACACGACGATCACGACCGGCGTGACGGCGACGAGCTACACCGATACCGGCCTGACGAACGGCACGACGTACTACTACGTCGTCTCCGCTATGAACTCATCCGGCGAGAGCCCGAACTCGAACCAGGTGAGCGCGACGCCGCAGGCCCTGCAGCCTCCGGCTGCTCCGACCGGTTTGACTGCGACCGCCGGTCATGCCCAGGTGTCGCTGAATTGGAATGCGTCGACTGGCGCCACCAGCTACACCGTGAAGCGCTCGACGGTAAGCGGCGGTCCGTACACGGCGATCGCGACCGTTACGACGACGAGCTACACGAACACGGGCCTGACCAACGGCGTGACCTACTACTACGTGGTCACTGCTACGGGCCCGGGAGGCACGAGTCCGAACTCCGCGCAGGTGAGCGCAACGCCGGCCGCCTGTATCAACGGCGACGGCGACTGCTGAGCTGAGCCGGCCTGGGGCGGCACGCCGCCCCCGGCCGGCGGCACTCACCCGTTGGAGGCAGGCGGCGCTCTCCCGATCGACCCATGCTGAGCGCGGTCGCCCGACGGGGCGCGAATCGCGACCTTCGTGACCGTCGGCAAAGCCGAGCGGGAATCTCTCCAGTCAGTGGCGCGTGACGGACGCGGCCGCGTCCGCATCGCCGGGAGAACAAGCTCGCTTCCAAGCTGGTCGCCGGACTCCAGGCGGCTCGCGTACATCAATGCACGAGGTGGCCTCTACGTCGTGAGCGCAAGCGGAGCCGGCCGCCGTCGCATAGCGCCGGCCTCAGGCGAGAAGTCGACCGTCGCCTGGTCACCTCGGGGCAGCCTGATCGCAACCCGAGACCGGCGCGGCCTGTACGTGGTCCGCGCGAGTGGCAAGGGCCGTCATCTAGTCACGCTTGGAGGCGCCGGGAGCGCACCATCCTGGGCGCCGGACGGGCGCCGGCTGACGTTCGACGATCACTCGCAGATCTTCGTCATCCAGCCGAGCGGCCGGGGCCTGAGACAAGTGACGGGCGCGCCGGTCTGGGATAACTCGCCGCAATGGTCTAGGGACCGCACGCAAATCGCTTACGCCCGTTATGCCACATCAGCGACCGGTGGGCGGAGTAGCACCGTCGTCGTGATGCAGGCGGACGGCCGAGGCGAGAAGCACATCGGCTCGGGCTGGGAGCCGACGTGGGCCCCGGACGGTCGGACACTCGCATTCACCGAATACGGCGATCTCGATTTTTTCGATAGCCGTCTTGACCCGCGCGATCGCATCCTGATCGCCGCGGCAGACGGAACAGGAACCTCGCGGCAACTCGCGCTTGGAGTTCAACCAGCCTGGTCTCCGGAGGGTTCCAGAATCGTGTTCGTGCACTACGAATTTCGCGACGGCGAGCCATTTCGGTCGACTCTGAAGGTCATGCGCCCCGACGGCACGGGCGAGCGCACCGTCACCTCCACGAGTTATGACAAGGGCGAACCCCTCCTCTACGCACCAGCGTGGTCACCGGATGGCCACACCATTGCAGTCGGCTCGAGCGGCGACGATGGCGACTCTCTCCGCGAGGTCGATCCAGACACCGGTGCCACACGATCGATCGTCAAGGCGGGCGAAGAAGGCCTCGGATTCGCGTGGTCACGCGATGGCCGGCAAATCGCATTGTTCACGCCTTCTGAAATCCGTCTCGTTGACAGCGACGGAACAAACAGCCATACGCTTGTGCGCGAGAGTGGGGGTTACTGGTACCCAGAAGCCGTCTGGTCGCCGGACTCGACCCAGATCGCATACATTCGCTTCCGCTATCCCCGATCCGGGGACGGGCTTTCTGCCGCCGACGTCTACACAGTCCACACCGACGGAACGGCCCGAAGGCGCGTTACGAGGACCGTCGGATCTGTTCGGAAGGTATTCGTTTCCTAGAAGCGTTTTGGAGGGCAACCCATAAAGGGCTCCATACCTACCGCACACTGGAGATCGTGCAAGTGCTGGCAAAACGAAAAGTGGCGATTTGCTGGTACTTTGCAGAGCCCTCTGACGGACTCGAACCGTCGACCCCCTCCTTACCATGGGGGAGCTCTCGAAGGAGCGGGGCTCTGCTGGCTTCGGTGAGGGGATGGCCGACCTCCTGGGACGGCACTAGGCGGTCGAAAGCGACCCCTGCGGTGGGGCCACGCGCTCCCCTCACCCATCACTGACCGTAGGGCCAAGCTTGACCGCGTAGGGTTGCTGTAACAGGCAAGGAGGCTCGCATGGCATTCGCACGCGTTGTGGCTGGAGCCCGGCTGCGCCGGCAGGCCAGCGAGTGACGCAATGGACGTCGGCGACGTAGTACTCGTGAAGATGTCAGCACATCGCCATCGAATCGCGATGCGAGCGCTACTGACGACGGCGCTGTGCGTCGCGCTCGTGCTTGGGCTCACTGGCTGTACGGGGCACTCGACGTCGAAGCGACCCGTCGGGGGTGGCAGGACAAAAGCCCCCACCACTCAATCCACACTCGCGCGGGCGCATGCTCTCATTCAGAACTGCAAGGTCAAGCAGACGGTGAGCCTGCACAACGGCACGTTCTACCTCGAGCTTCGAGACGGCTCGCGCGTCAACTCTCCCAAGCGTCTCGAGAGAGCGATCAACGCCGAGGTCGCGCACCTCCCTCAACGCTGCCCGAGGATCCTCATCTCAATGGAATAGTTGACCGTCGCTACGCTACGGACGTGGTCGAACAGGTGCGCATACAGCATGATCGACGCCCGTCGTCACGACCTCGGCGACGGGTTCCAAGGACGAGAAGGTACGGGTTGTGCTGGTGGATGCCCACGGAGGTACGGAAGCGCTCGAAGTAGGCGACGAACGCTTGTTCCAACTCCTTCTGCCTCGGTTGGTCAAGCGACTCGAAAAGCCGCCGCGTCGGCCCAACCGACCGTAGCCACACATCCCAGATCGCCGCTCCGGATGTCCCGGTGATTGGGGCGTCGCCCTCCTCGAACTCGAGCTGGAAATCAGAGCCAAGCAGATCCTGGACGTACTGCTCTCGCCCCCAGTCCGAAGGATCGCCATCACCGGCAGGTGAATCGGCGAAGGGGGCAAAAATCGCAGCGAACTCTTCGTCTGGCCGCCAGGCGACGAGCCCGAGTCGTCCCCCCGAACGGCAGACCCGGCCGACCTCGATGGCGACCGAGTGGTGGTCTGGAGCGAAGATCGCACCGACGGCAGAAGAGACGACGTCGTAGCTCGCGTCGGCGTACGGCAGCGATTCGCAGAGGCAGACGTCGAAGTCGACACTCAGCCGCTCGTCGTCCGTCAGACGACGCGCGCTATCGATCATGCCTGGAGCACTGTCCTGCGCCGTCACGGCGGCGCCAGCACGCGCTGCCAGTCGAGCGACGCGACCCGTTCCAGTAGCGAGATCTAGCCAGCGCTCGCCCTGCTTCGGCGCGAGCCTTTCGACGAGGTGGCGATGCAGAGCCGGCATCCCAGTGAACACCTCGAACACGAGCTCGTAGTCCGACGCACCCCACTCGTCCTCCAATTGCACGCTCATCAGGGAAGGCTGTGCAATACCACGTTTGACAGACGGGCGCAGCGTCGACGCATGCGATCGCCCCGGACGCGGATCGTCCCGACAGGAGCTATCGTCTCCGCGTCGGTCGAATTGGAGGAGGGCGATGGACGCCGTTGCCGAGCACATCCCGCGAGACGAAGAGGAACGTCTTATCGCGCTGCGGCGCTACGGCGTGCTCGACACGCCTCCAGATGGCGCCTTCGATCGGATCACGCGCCTGGCGAGTCTGATGCTCGGGATGCCCATCGCGATCGTGAGCCTCGTGGACCACGACCGCATCTGGTTCAAATCCACGCAAGGTCTCGACGGTGTCGAAGAGATCGACAGGGTGCCCGGGCTCTGCGCCTCCGCAATTCTGGCCGAGGAGGCGTGGATCATCGAGGACGCGAAGGTCGATCCGCGCACGCTGGCAAACCCGCTGGTCGCCGGCGAGTTCGGGTTGCGGTTCTATGCCGGCAGCCAGCTTCGGACTAGCGACGGTTACAACCTCGGCACGCTTTGCGTGATCGACAAGCAGCCGCGCGAGCTGACCGAGCAGCAGGTCGATGTGCTCGACAATCTTGCAGCCCTCGTGGTCGACGAGCTCGAGGTACGGCTCGCCGCACGCCGGCAGGCGCGTCGCGCGACCGAGCTCAACGACGACGTGGTGCAGGCCTTGGCGATCGCGAAGATGCGTTTGGAGGCGGGCGAGAGGGAGGCCGGGTTCGAGTCGCTCGGCCACGCGCTGGCTTCGAGTAAACGCATCCTGGCCGAGCTCGTCGAGGACGCTCCAACGTTGCGCCGAGGCGCGCTCAACGGCTAGGCACGCGCGGCTTCCGGCAGACCTCCTTGATCTGCTCGACGAGCGACTCGACGTCGGTTCCCTTCTCGATAAAGAGGGAGGCTCCGCCGTCGAGCGCGCGGTGCCGGATCCTCTCCGAGGTGACCCCGGTGACCATCACGACGTGAGTGCCGGGCGCTGACCTGCGAATGTGCGGCAACGCCTCAAGGCCGTCCATCACGGGCATGGCAACGTCGAGCAGCAAGACGTCCGGGTGCATCTCGCGGACGAGCCGGATCGCCTCCTGTCCGTCGGCCGCCTCACCGACGACCTCTATGCCCGGATCGAGGCTCAGCACCACCGACACGATCTGTCGGAACGCGGCTTGGTCGTCACAGATCACGACCTGACATCCCTTCCGGTCGCGACTCATTGCTCAACCGTACAGCGCGCCGCGTCGACGACGAATGGCCGGGTCGGCGCTCATCGAAAGCAGGCTCGAGAGCCGCCTGACAAGTTTGAAAGCTGTCCGGTTAGTTCCACTCACCATCGGGAGTCCGGGCCTCGAAGTAGCGTACGAGGCGGTCAGCGCACCACCCGGGACATCTACTTGGATCCACTTTGCCGACGCCACGTGGCGCGTACGCGGCGTCCACAGAGCGCGTCGCTGAACCTGCGTCGTTCAGCGCCTTCGACGGCTAGTCCGAGGACCTAGAGCCTGTCCCCGGTTTCGTTACCGGAGCGGGACACGAAACCCCTGCAAACGCCGCGGCGAGCGTAGTGCGCGTTCTCTTGCGTCTTCGATCCACTGCCGAGGATCGTTCGCTTGAGGATCGCAGCGACCTCCTTGGGCTCAACCAGGGTCGACTGGGTCGTGGGGAGAGACGCTGTCGATTTCTAGTGGGCCTGCGTCGGAGCGCGCCCCTGACCGCGCACCGTGAGGCGTTGCGTTTGCTGCGAACCGCACGAGGTGCGTTCACGGTCGCTTCCATTCTCGTCACGCCTGCCCCCTCACGGCCTGTGTCGGCAGGGCGTAACACGCTTAGCGGTCGCACCGTCCGTCTTTGCGACCAGGATCGCTATGCGACCGCCGCAGGCATGGGGATGGCCCTCGGCGGTGTAGGCGATCCGCCTCCCGTTTGGTGCCCACACCGGTGCGAACGCGCGATCGGCGACGCGTCTCTCGGCCGTTCCGTCGCGTTGAACAACGACAATTTCCCTGTGGTCGAACCCTGACCCGACAAAGCGGACGAACATGAGCGAGGTGCTGTCGGGCGACCACTCCGGGACGCTCCCGAACGTCGAAGCAGGCGTTGTCGCCCGATATTCGTGCGTACCGTTGACGTTGACGACGTAAATTGCAGATGTATCCGCAGTTGAATCGGTTTTCCGAAGGTAGGCGATTTGTCGCCCGTCCGGCGACCAGGCGGCCGAGTGGCTGAGCTGGTCGTTCAGCCTGCGCAGGCCACGGCCGTCTGACCCAACGACATATATGTGCGACTCGTTGCCGCCGCCGCGTTCAAATGCGAGGTGCTTTCCGTCAGGCGACCACGTCGGCCCACCGTCGGAGCGCCCGGCCGTCAAGCGCCGGTGCTTGCGTCCGCTTGGCGCGATTAGGTGGATGCCGCGCTGGCCGGAATACGCGATCAACCCGCCTTTGGGCGACCATGCGAGGCCCCCGCCGTGCGCGAGGAGTCGTGCGCCGAGGCCTCGCGCGTCGGCAACGAAGATCTCGGGATCATCCGGGTCGGACCAGTCTGTCCAAGCGACCTTGGTTCCCCGCGGGCTCCAGATCGGCTCGCTGATGCTGTCAGCAAGACGAAACTTGGTGAAAGCGATCGGCCGGAGCCTTGTTCCTGTCACTGGTGCTCTAAAGATTCCGCGCCGCGGACCATACGATCCCCAGAACGCCAAAGTTCGTCCGGTCGGCGACCAAGTCGGCCAGCCCCAAGCGGCTGGAACGGATCTTCGCGCGGTTTCGTTCGATGCAGCCGCCGCCTCGGCCCCGAGCCCCGCTCGAGCGAGCGTGCCAGCTGCGGCAACCACCGTCGAGACAACGAGCCCGAGAGACGTGAGAGCGAGGGTGCTCAGGGGACGCCCTTGCCTCATCGGGAGGTATGCCAATCGAGAGACTCACACACGAGGTGACGTTTCATCCGGACGACCCGCGGCTTCGGTTGACCTATCCGGAGTGCGACGATCCGACCGCCGCCGTCGCAGTACATGACGATGCGCCCGTTCACAGACCAGCTCGACGTGCCCTTCCGCAACTCGCCCCCCAGGGCACTGGGAGGCGGAATCTGTGCAAGCCTCCGGAGCCTGCCCCCGTCCGGGTCCATCTCGTAGAAGGCCTGAGAGACATCGTTGTCTTTCGACCAGACGAAGAAGATCTTGCTCCCATCGGCAGACCAATGCGCCTCGTAGCTCTCGTCTGTCGCCGTCGCCGTCTTGGTCAGACGATGTACGTGGGTGCCGTCGGCATTCACGACGTAGATGTCCGAAGGCGATCCGGTCGCCTTCTTGTAGCCGGCGAATACGATTCTGCGTCCGTCCGGCGACCAATCAGGAAAAACGGCCTGCACTCCGAGGCGAAAGACGTGCTTGTGTCGCCCGGCGAGACCGACCGTTGCGATCTTGCCGGAGCTGAAGTAGCCAACTGAATAGACGAGCCGTCCCCCATCCGGGTCCCAGTTAGGTTCGCCCCCGACAGCGATTCGTCGAATGCGCTTGCCGGCGATGCTCTTGATGTAGATGTACGGGCCGCCCGACCCTGGGCCGGAATTCAGGATTCCGGCGAAAGCGATTCGCTTGCCGTCAGGCGACCAGGTTGGACTGGCCGCTCCAAACGGCGTCTCGCGCCTCAGGTGCCTGCCGTCGGCGCTCGCGACAAATATGGCGCCCTCCTGCTCGTCCGGCCAGCCTTCGAAGGCGATTTTCCCGCGGAGCGGGGTAGAGCCTGCTCGTGTTGCAGCACCCTTAACAGCAAAGGCGCCAGTCCCGGCGAGTAGTGCGCCGGCGACTGTAAGTGACGTCACGCGCCAGACACGTTTCCGTTTCACGCTTTCAGAATCCCCACCCGCACTAACCGCGCGCTAATTCGCGGCTGACGCACGTTCGCAACGAGCAGCTCGCCTGGAGCCCGCGAGCGACTGCACCTGCCATCGCATCGATGATGACAGAGACGCGTTAGCCCGCGATTAGGGGTGCGATTCACGCTCTGAACGTCATGGAGTTTGCGCCCAGCCATCGGCTTCCAACAGCAAAAGCGGGCGTTCGGGCGCCTCGCGGCCGCCAAGGTCAGTCGGACCTCCCTTCCGCGGTTGATGTGGCTACTTCCGCGATCTCGCCCGCGCGCGAGACGCTCGCCAGACCGCTAGCCCCGGCTGTGAGCACGGGAGAAGCCCGAGGCTACGGAGCGTTCGCGGCGGCCACCGTCATCGCGTGCCTCGCGCTGCTAGCGGGCGTTTTCGCGCTGAACGCGCTTGTGGACCCATTCGCGCTCACGGGTAGCGGCTTGCTCCCGACGGCCGTCGAAACCGATCGCTCGATCAAGCTGAACCTGATCCAGCATTTGGCGCGCAACCCGGAGGTCGTCATCCTGGGGAGCTCGCGGGCGCGGCAGGCCGAGCCGTCGTACCTCCGACGGATCACCGGCCACTCGGGCCTCAACGCTGCGGTTACGGGCGGCACTGCCGCTGACGCGTTTGTGATGACGAGATACGTGGCTGATCGCTTCCCGCATGGGAAGCGCCGGTACGTGTGGTTCGTCGACAGCAGCATCGCTACCAACGGGATCAACCCGCAGCTCACGCAAGACCCTCGAGCGAAGCGGTACCTCGCTGGCAAGCGGCTCCGGTTCACCCTGGGCGACGTCGGGACGTACTTCAGCCCTCAGGCGGCGGGCGCCTCGTGGCGCGTGGTCAAGGCGTGTCTCATCGCTGATTGCAAAGTGCGATTGCGTTATCTGGCCGACGGTTCGATCTCTTCGACCACGATCAAATACCTCCCCGAACACGCGCGGTCGTTGAGGAACTCGGTCACGCGACTTGCCGCAAGCGTCAAGACTCGCCACGTCGGGCGCGTCGATCCGGCGCGATACAAGTACTTCGAGGAGACGCTCGCGTTCATGAACGCGAGGGGCGCGCGTCCGGTGATCGTGCTCAATCCGATCCATCCGACGATCCTGGCTGCCCTTCGGAGACACGGTTTCACGTCGCGAAGAGTGGCGATTGCTTACCTCCACGAGCTCCATCGGCGGTTCGACTTCGTGCTCGTCGACTGCCAGGACATCCGACGCTGGGGCGGGTCGCCGCAAGACTTCACCAATGCGACGCACGTCAACCGCCGCAACATGCGGCGCATGCTTCGGTACGTCGTCGCTCAGTCCGAGGGAGCGCTGAGCTAAACCGTGTTGTTCAACAGCTACGCCTTCCTCTTCGGTTTCCTTCCCGCAGTCCTCGTTGGATGTTGGGCGCTCCGGCGGAAGAATCTTCGGCTGGCGTTCCTCACGGTCTCGTCCTGGTTCTTCTACGCATGGTGGGACTGGCGATTCCTTCCGCTCATGGTCGCGACGACGATGGTGGACTACGTCGCCGCTCTCATCATCGCCCGCGCCGATGAGGAAAGGAGGCGCCGGATCATCCTCGCAGGGTCGCTGGCCATCAACCTGGGCCTACTGGGTTACTTCAAGTACGCCAGCTTCTTCCTCGGGTCCCTTGACGGGATCGGAAGCGCGTTGGGATTGCCGGTCGACCTACCGAAGCTGAACATCCTGCTACCGGTCGGCATCTCGTTCTACACGTTCAACTCGATGTCGTACACGATCGACGTCTATCGGCGTCGGATAACGCCGACGAAGCATCTGCTCGAGTACACGACCTTCGTAGCGCTCTTTCCGCATCTCATCGCCGGTCCGATCGTGCGGTTCACGGATCTCGCGGAGCAGTTGCGCAAGCCAAGGCTGATCCTGACTTCGCACGCGGCGTCAGTCGGGTTGTTCTTCCTCGTCTCCGGACTCGTGAAGAAGCTGCTGATCGCGGATCACATCGGACCGCACGTCGATCGGCTCTTCGCACATCCCGAGCAGCTCGGCTTCGTGAGCTCGTGGGCAGCCGCCGTCGGCTACTCGCTCCAGCTGTACTTCGATTTCTCGGGCTACTCGGACATGGCGGTCGGCCTCGCATGGCTGATCGGCTTCCGCTTCCCTCAAAACTTCAATTCACCGTTCAAGGCAGCCAACATCTCCGACTTTTGGCGTCGTTGGCACATGAGTCTCTCTGGGTGGATCCGGGATTACCTTTTCATTCCGCTTGGGGGCTCGCGGGGCCGGCCTGCCCGCGTGGTTGCCGTTCTCCTGGTGACGATGTTCCTTGCGGGTCTCTGGCACGGCGCCGCCTTCACCTTCGTCGTTTGGGGCTTGGTCCACGGCGTGCTGCTCGGGACTCACGCGCTCTTGCGGAAGGCCGGCCTGACCCCGCGGAGCGTGGTGTTCAACCGCGCGATCACGTTCCTCTCCGTTGTTGCTGCGTTCGTCATCTTCCGGGCGCCGAACCTGCACGTGGCCGGCGCGATTCTCGGGTCCATGGCCGGAATGGGGGGCCTCGACTCCGCGGCCCAGCTCCAGCTTCTGGTCCCCGCCAACTTTCTCTTGACACTCGGCGCTCTGCTCGGGGTCGTTCATTTCGCGCCGAACACGTGGCAGATCTGCGCCAAGCCGCGGATCGTCTACGGCCTCGCAACCGGAGCCGCCGCTGCGGTCGCGATCATGACGATCGCGAGTCCTCATCCCTTCATCTACTTCCAGTTCTGATGCGTCTGCTCCTACTCTCGATCCTCGTCGGTGCCCTTTGCGCCGGACTCGCTGCCGCGGGATCACCGAGCCGACTGCAGTCCGGACGGTGCCTCGACGGCGGCGACCGGAAGACGAAGTTGACCTTGATCGAAAAGCTGCGCCGCAACCCGCAGATTCTGATCCTCGGTAGCTCGCGCGGACGCACCGCGGAGCCCTCGCTGCTTCGGCGCCTCACAGGACGGCGCGCCTTCAATGCGGCCGTCAAAAGCGGCACGGCCGCCGACGCCTGGGTGATGGTGCGGTTCGCCGCAGACCATTTCCCACCCGAGAACCGCGGGTACATCTGGTTCATCGGCAACACGATCGCCACGAAAAGCGTGCCCTCGGACCTCGCAGCCGACCCGCGGGCGCGCAGGTATCTCGACGGGAACACCCACGCGAGGACCTCTTCGTGCCGCCTGAGCTCGCTGTATCGCGCAGACGGCTCGATCGCTGACGTTGCTTCTGGGAGTCCGCAGGACCATGCGAGGAGACTGGCGAAGGCCGTCGCACGGCTCGTCGCACACGTGAACTCGCATCCGCCGCGGCCGCTGACGATCGATCGTGCGCAGGTCGTCTATTTCGAGCGCGCGATCGGGTTCATGAACGACCACGGCTCACGACCCGTGATCGTCCTCAACCCGGTCCACCCGCGGGTTCTCGCGGCGCTCGAGAGACACGGCTTCCCGGCGCGCAAGGCTGCACGGGCCTACCTGAAGGAGCTGCACAGTCGCAGCGATTTCGTCGTCGTGGACTGCCAGGACATCCGCGTCTGGCACGGGTCAGCGGCACATTTCGTCGACGCCACGCACGTCGACCAGGTGAATATGCGCCGCATGCTGAAGTACGTCGCCGCTCATTCCCGCGGCGCTCTCTAGCGAACGAGAAACCCGTTTGTGCGGGCCTGGCGGGCGCCGCCAACGGGAGGAACGCACGCCTTCGCTTTAGCCCGTTAGCCGGCCGTTAGCGAGCGCCTAGGGAGCCGTGAGCCGCCCCTCCGAACCTCGGTTCGTGATCGACCGAGGAAAGGAGGTGGCAAAGATGATCCGCAAGATCAACGCGCGCCGGCTGATCGCCGCCGGCCTGTTGGTGGGAGCGCTTTCGGCCGTCGCCCCGACGGCGAGCCTCGCGGCAAACGGCGGCGGTGGCCCCAGGCCCCAGTCGACAATCAGCCGGTGAACTCGAATTCACGACACCACACGGAGAGCTCCTCACGGAGCTTTTCGTTTTGCTGGACCCCTCAGGCGGTGGCGAGCTCGCTGAGCGACTCGCGCGCCTTCTGGCTTGCGGCGACGTTCTGCTTCTTCTCGAAGAGGCGGACCGCATCCTCGATCGCCGCCGCGGCCTCCGTAGCGCGGCCGTCGAGGCGCAGCACCTCGCCGAGGTCGAGCAGGACATTGCCGTGCTGGGTCAGCGCGTCCGTTTTCGCCGCGAGCGCGGCCGCATCGCGGGCGAGCATGTCAGCCTCCTCCGACTCTCCTTCCCGCGCGAGAACCTTGGCTTGCAGGGCCCGCCAAGAGAATTGCGCGCTCGCGTCGTCGGTGGCCGCGCAAGCTTTCGCAACGCCGGCCCAGTGCGAGGCGTCGTCGTATCGGCCCTGCCTGTAAACGGCCTCACCGAGCTGGGATGCCTGCGTCGCGCGGTGTGCTTGCTCGCCCCACTCTTCGAGGCTCGCGCAGCTCTCGGTCAGGAGCCGCTCCGCTTCCGCATGACGTCCGGCCAGAAGCTCGACGTCGGCAGCGACAGTCGTGCAATTCGTAGCCCCGTATACGACCCACCCGAGCTCGTCGTAGATGCCTCGCGCGCGTGACACAAGGTCCTGCGCGTTCCCGAAGTGCCCGGCCATGGCCTCGAGGCCGGCCAAAAAGGCCATGATGTTTGCCTCGCCCCCGCGGTCGGCGTCCTCGCGAAAGGCGTTGCAACGGCGGATCGCGTCAGGAACGGGCGTCGGCCCGTAGTAGAGCCCCGCTGAAAGCTCCTGGAGACAGGGCGCCACCGACCAGGTCGAATTGCGGAAGTGCTCCAAGGCCCGCTCGGCCGCTTCGACGGACTCTCGGTACCGGCAATGGAGGCCGCCGTGAACGAACGCCAACGAGTACCAGCACCGCCCGAGTGCGCGGTCGTCGCCGAGCTCCTCGAGCACCGGGATCGCCTCGGCTGCCAGGGAGAGGAAATCGTCGGCGCCGCCCTCGGGCGAGCGAAAGAGCCGGAGATTCGCGAGCTCGAGCCGGGTGCGCAGCTCTGCGCGACGGTCATGTGCGGCCGTCGCCGTTTCCAGGGCCCTGCCGAGGACAGCCGCCGCCTCGTCGATGTCTCCGGCGCTCCAGACCGTGAGTCCGAGCTCGGCGAGCAGGTCCCGCCTCGTCGCTTCGTCCGGCGGCAGAAGCACCGTGGAGCGGGTGAGGAGGTTCGCCGCCGCCGCGGTGTCGCCGCTCTTTGCGGCCCGCAGCCCTGCTGCCGCGAGGCGATCGCCGGCATCCGCTGCGAGACGCTGAGCGCGCCTGTCGGGCGAGCCGGATTCGAGTCGGCACTCATAAGCCTGCTCGAGGTGGTATCCGACTAGCTCGTCCTGGGCTCCCGGCTGGACGTCGAGCCAATCAGCGGCGCGCTCGTGCAACTCTGCGCGCACGGCGTCCGGGATCGAGTTGTACGCAACGTCCCGGATCAGGACGTGGTGGAACCGGAACGCATCCTCGCGCGCGAACGCCGAGACGGCCGGTTCGATCAGCCCCTTGCGCACGACTTCGAGGAGCCGGCGGCCGACCGACGGCACCTCGAGAGGTGGGGAGAGGTGAAGGATCGCGCCGTGCCAGAACTCCCGGCCGACGACTGCTGCGCGCTGAAGGACCGCACGCTCCGCGACGTCGAGCCGGTCGAGACGACTCGCGAGGAGTGCTTCGAGCGACGGGGGCACGGTGTCGAGGCTCGAAGAACCTTCTTCTAGCGCGAGCGCGACGAGCTGCTCGGCGAAGAGCGGGTTGCCTTCGGCGAGCTCGGCGACGCGAACACGGGCGCCCTCCGCGAGCGCGTCTCGGCCGACGACCTCGACCAGCTCCACCGCATCGCTCTCTGCGAGCGGGCCGATGTGTACAGCAGTCGTTTCGACAGCCCATGCCGGCCGTCGCTCGAGCAGCTCGGGCCGTGCGAGGCCGAGCAGGAGAAGAGGAACCTCGCTGCTCCATTGGCCGAGGTACTCGACAAGATCGAGCAGAGTCGGCTCGGCCCAGTGCAGATCCTCGAAGACCAAGATCAGCGGTTTCTTTCTGGCCAGCCCCTCGAGGAGCCGGCGAATTGCCCAGAACACCTCTCCGGTCGAGCTTTCGCCGCCCGCTCCTTCGACGAGATCGGCGATCCGCTGAGCGATGAGCTCCGCGTCCTCCTCTCCTTCGAGTATTTGGAAGATCCGCTCGCTGGGGTGTTCGCCTGCTGCCTGGGCGACGATTTCGAGCACCGGGAGGTACGTGGCGCCCTCGCCGTACGAGATGCACCGGCCGACGAAGATCGCGGCCTCGTCGCGAGCGAGCGACGCAAATTCCGCGGCGAGGCGCGATTTGCCGATTCCGGCGTCACCGAAGAGGCATGCGACGACACAGCGACTCTCGGTGGTCGTGCGGTTGAGGACCGCTAGAAGCGCCGCAATTTCGGACTTCCGCCCGATCAACGGGGTCGAGGTCTCGACCGGCGCAGGCGCCTTCTCGACGACGTCGAGTAGGCGATGAACCGGAATCGGCTCCTGTCGGCCGCGGACTTCCCGAGGCTCGAGCGGTGTCGTGCGCAGCTCGTTCTCCGCTCGTTCCAGCGTCGGGCCGTCGACCAGGATCTCCCCGGGGCCGGCCGTCTCCGCGAGCCGGCTCCCAAGGCCGACGATCGCTCCGGTGAGAGCAGGTTCAGCCGTCACCATGCCGGTCACAATTGCGGTGCGCGGTTCGATCCGAACGCCGCTCTCACCTTCGAGAGGCTCGCTGGCGTTCGCGAGCGCACGGCGGACTTGCAGCGCCGCGCGCGCCGCGCGCGCCGCGTCGTCTTCGTGGGCGATCGGGACGCCGAAGACGGCCATCAACTCGTCTCCGGTGAGGCGCTCGACAGCGCCGCCGTGATACTCCACGGCGGCACGAAGCTCATGCGATCCCCGGAGGGTCGCCCGGTGCAGCGTCTCCTGGTCGATGTCTGCTGATCCTTGTGGCGTTGCGGCCAGTTCTATGAAAAGAACGGTCGCGGTCTTGCGCAGGGGCTCCGGCTCCGGCAACGCCGCCTCGCGTTCCTCCTCAGCGGCCGGCGCCAGCGCCGGATCCTGGCGGAGAATCGCTTGCTCGAGCTCGCGAAGGCTAGGGCTGGGCTCGATACCGAGCTCCTCGACGAGCACGCGACGGCCCTCCTGGTACGCCGCCAGCGCTTCCGCCTGTCGGCCGGAGCCGTAGAGCGCGAGCATGAGCTGGCCGCGCAGCCGCTCGCGAAGCGGGTGCTCGGCTACGAGAGATTCCAGCTCGCCGACGAGATCGCCGTGGCGCCCCGTGCCGAGGTCGGCCTCGATCCGGTCCTCGAGGACCGCCAGTCGCCGCTCCTCGAGCTGTTGGATGGTTGCCTGCGCGAACGGCTCGAAGCTCAGGTCGGCCAGAGGGGGACCGCGCCAGAGGGCGAGTGCGGCACGAAGCTTCGCCGCCCGGCCTCCGTCGTCGATCTGGAGCGCCTCAGTAACAAGTCGCTCGAATCGGACCAGGTCGATTCTCTCCGGGTCGATGTCGAGGACATACCCAGGGGCGCGCGTGAGCAGGGTCTCGGGGCCGAGCGCACGGCGGAGCTGCGAGACGCAGTTGTGCAGCGAGCCCTTCGCCGTGCGCGGAGGCTCCTCGCCCCAGAGAGCGTCGAGCAACCGGTCGCTCGAGACGACTTCGCCGACGTGAAGCACCAGAAGCGCGAGTAGCGCGCGCTGTTTCTGGCGACGCAGCGGGACGACCCGGTCGTTTTCGCGCACTTCGATCGGCCCGAGAACACAAAAGTCCATGTGGCGGTTGTAGCACTCCTGACGAACAGGCCCAAATGAGCCATGCGTGATCGTCCGATTAGCGGCGAACGAAACGCTGCGGGTGCAAATGCGCGGCCACTTTCGCCGCCCGCCAGTCGGAGGTAAGGCAATGAACGAGATCGCTCCCACAAGGCCCAAGGACACTCAGCCGCTCGCCGTCGAGATCGAGCGCTACCTCGCGGCCGTCGACGCGTTTCGCCGTGCCGGATACGCGCCCGAATGGCGTCCCGAGCACGCCTGCATAGCTGCAGACGACACGCAGGTTCTTCACTAGGACGCCTGGGACTGTTATTCCCGCGTTAGCGCGCGGTGGGAGGGCGGTTAGGGGCGCCGCCGAGGCTCGGCTCAGCCACTCGATCAAGGAGCTGAGCCGAGATGAACAAAAAGTCCCCCAATGCGTTGCATTCAGGCCGGAGAGCGTTTCTCGCCATGCTCGCGGCAGTCACGATGGCTGCGCTGGGAGTTGGCGGAGGCGCCCAGGCCCTCGGCAGCTCAGAGCCGAGCCTTCTCTCTGGTCTGCGTGCCGGCAACGGCGGAACTCCGTTTGCAGGCGATGGCAGCCTTCTGACGACCGTCAGCCCGAACGGCGACGGCTTCCGGGACGCGGCCGTGTTCCGGTTTCGCCTCGCGCGCGCCGCTCGGGTCTTCGTTCAGGTCTTCAAGCCGACCGATCGCGCCAGCTTTCCGCAGCTGGTTGCCTGGCAGTCGCGTGCGCTCGCAGCAGGTTGGCGGAGACTGGCCTGGCGGCCGCCGCGGACGTTCCAGCCCCGCTCGTATCTCGTCCGGCTGACTGCGATCGATCGCAGCGGCCGGCGTCAGATCATCGGTCGGCTGCGGCGCGGAGACCGTGCCGTTCAGCCCGGGCCGGTTGTGCAGGTCTCGGAGATCGAGGCCGGCTTCAAGCGCGCAAGCTATGCACCTGGAGCGAATGCGCATCTCGTCGTCTCGACGGATTCGGAATCGCTCACGCTGGAATTCTTCCAAGCTGGCCCGGAGACCGAGCCGAGCCTCTACCACGGCTACCACCAGGACGAGCTCTTCGGCGTTCCTGTCGGCGAGCCGATCCACGTCGACTGGTCAGCGCACCGCAGCCGTCCCGGAGTGGTTAATCTCCGCATCCCGAACGGACCGAGCGGCCTCTACTTCGTCCGTGTTACCGGTGACGACGGTCGGCTCGGCTTTGCTCCTTTCGTCCGCCTTCCGCAGGGCCTGGGGCGCCACCGAGTTGCCGTCGTGATCCCTACCAATACGTGGGCGGCCTACAACCACCGGGACATGAACGGAGACGGCTGGGGCGACACCTGGTATGCGAACGAATCCTTCAACCGGGTTGATCTCACGCGGCCAAACCTTCACCGTGGCGTTCCGATGCGCCTGCGCGCCTATGCCCTCGGCTTCATCCGCTGGCTGTACGTGACCAACAAGCAGGTCGACTTCTTCTCAGATGCCGAGCTCGACCAGGTAAGTGGGCGGCGGCTTTCAGCCTCCTACGACCTGATCGTCTTCGTGGGACACCACGAGTACATGACAACGCACGCTTACAACGCGGTCGCTCATTACCGCGACCTCGGAGGGAATCTGATGTTCACGGCGACGACGAACTTCCTCTGGCGCATCCAGCGCCACGGCCACTGGATCATTCGCAAGAAGGAATGGCGCGACAGCCGTCCCGAGGCCGGGCTGATCGGCGTCCAGTATCTGCACAACGACGGCGGTGTCCACCAGGGGCATTACCTCGTGACCGGGGCAGATCGGGCGCCCTGGGCCTTCAAAGGCACCGGGCTTCGGAACGGCAGCAGCTTCGGGCACGGAGGGATCGAGATCGACGCCCGTACCTCGGCGTCGCCGCCCGGGACGATCGTCCTCGCATCGATGCCGAACCTGCACGGACCGGGCCTATCGGCCGAAATGACGTACTACACGACGCGCTCCGGTGCGAAGGTCTTCGCCGCCGGAACACTCAACTTCGCCGGCACGGCAACCGAGCCGGATGTCTCCGCTGTGCTCGAGAATGTCTGGAGCCACCTTGCGCGGCCGTAGCCATGCCGGACCTATGAAGTCGCACGGGGAGGTGTTACAACCGCAACATGCTCCATTTCCGCATCCTCGGCCCCGTCGAGGTCTGGAACGACGAAGAACCGCTTCAATTGGGTGGGCGGAAGTTGCGGGCGTTGCTCGCGCTGCTGCTGCTCGAACCCGGCCGCGTCGTTTCAACTGATCACCTCCTCGACGCGCTGTGGGGAGAGGAGCCACCGAGGACGGCAGCGACCTCTCTGCAGAACCTGGTTTCCCAGCTGCGGAAGTTGCTCGGATCCGAAGTCCTGGTCACGAAGCCGCCCGGCTACCAGCTGGTTGTGGGCCCGGGCGAGCTTGACCTCGAGCGTTTCCGTCTTGCCGTCGACGAGGCGAAGGGCCTAAGCGCCGGGGAACGGGCAGCGAAGCTTCGGCAAGCGCTCGCGCTCTGGCGTGGCCCGCCGCTCGCCGATTTCGCCTACGAGTTATTCGCGCAGGGCGAGATCGGAAGGCTCGAGGAGTTGCGGCTTGCTGCGCTCGAGGACCGGATCGACGCCGATCTCGAGGGCGGCCGCCACGTGGAGCTCGTCGGCGAGCTCGAGCCCCTCGTGGCCGCCCACCCGTTACGGGAGCGGTTGCGTGGCCAGATGATGCTCGCTCTCTACCGTTCGGACCGCCAGGCCGAGGCGCTTCAGATCTATCACGATGCTCGACGCGCCCTCGTGGACGAGCTCGGGATCGAACCCAGCCCGACCCTCAAAGAGCTTCACGGCGCGATCCTGCGGCAGGACCCGCGGCTCGACCTCGAGCAACAGGTCAGCTTCAAGCCGGATCCGTTCCGGGAGGTGGTCGAGACGATGCTGGCCGGACGGGTCGTGCCGGTGCTCGGTGCGGACGTCGCCGAGATGACAGCACGGCTCGCAGAGCGCTTCGAGTACCCCTCGGTCGATGCGCATGCACTTCCCCGCGTCGCGCAGTACGCGGCGATGATGAAGGGGGCGGGCCCGCTGTACGACGAGCTGCACGCCTTCTTCGAGCCCGACCTTCAACCCACGACGCTGCATCGTTTCCTCGCCGCACTACCGCCGCTTCTACGCGACGGTGGGGTTCCCCATCAGTTGATCGTCACGACGAACTACGACCTCGCGCTCGAGCAGGCGCTGCTCGACGCGGGCGAGGAGTTCGACGTTGTCTCCTACATCGCTGCAGGCCGGAACCGCGGCAGGTTCTGCCACGTAGGCCCGGATGGAGCGGGCCAGCTGATCGAGTCACCGAATACATACGCAACCGAGCTTTCCCTCGACGTCCGGACGATCATCCTCAGGCTCCACGGGCAGGTCGACCGCACGCCGACGCGCGAGTGGGAGAGCTTCGTGGTCATGGAAGACGACTACATCGACTACCTCGCGCAGACCGACGTGGCGACTGTGATCCCGGTCGCTCTCGCAGCGAAACTTCGGCGCAGTCATTTCCTGTTTCTCGGCTATTCGATGGCCGACTGGAACCTTCGCTTGCTCCTGAATCGCCTGTGGGGCGACCATCCGCTCAACTATCGGTCGTGGGCGGTTCAGGACGAGGCCGACCCGCTCGAGCGCGAGTTCTGGCGGCGTCGCGACGTCGACGTGGTCGATATGCCGCTGGAGCGGTGCATCGAGCTGCTGGCAGGCCATACCGGCCTCGAGCCCACACCGACGGTCGCATGAACCAGGCCGTCTTGGCGGCGCCCTCGACTCCCTTCAAGGGGCTGGCGCCGTTCGAGGACTCGGAGCTCGACGCGCTCTTCTTCTTCGGGCGCGAGCGCGACATCGAGGTGATCGTCGCGAACCTGATGGCGTCTCGGCTAACCGTCTTGTACGGCGCCAGCGGGGTCGGGAAGACCTCGCTCCTTCGAGCCGGCGTCGCCCACCGGCTGCGCGATGACCTGCACGCCCTCGTCATCGTCGTGTCCTCCTGGACCGGAGATCCGGAGCCCGAGTTGCTCAGGACCATCGAGCGCGAAGCGATCGCGCGTGGTCTATCCGCAGAAGCGGTTCCCGTGTCGACCTCGCTGGCCGACACGCTTGGTGCCTGGGCGCGACGTTTGGACGTCGATCTCTACGTCGTCCTGGATCAATTCGAGGAGTACTTCCTCTACCACCCCGCGGAATCTCGACCCAGATCATTCGTGGGCGAGCTCGCCGTGGCCCTGCAGCGAAGCGAGCTGCGAGCGAACTTCCTGGTCAGCATTCGCGACGACGCGCTGGGCCAGCTGGACAGCCTCAAGAAGAAGATCCCGAACCTGTTCGCGAACTCGTTGCGCCTCGACCGGCTGGACCGCGAGGGCGGCCGGGCCGCGATTGTCGGGCCACTCGCGCGCTACAACGAGCTCGGTGGTCCCGAGCACGGATTCGAGGCAGAGCCGGCGCTAGTCGAGGCCGTTCTGGACGAGGTCGCGGCAGGCCGCGTCGACCTCGGCCGGTCGGGACGCGGCGGCGTCGACGAACGCGACGGCGACCGCATCGAGGCCCCGTACCTACAGCTCGTCCTGGAGCGACTCTGGGAGGTGGAGACCGAGCGCGGGTCGCGCTCTCTTCATCTGGAAACGCTCCGCGAGCTCGGTGGGGCGTCGCGAATCGTGGAAGACCACCTGGAACGCGCGATGGCCGCGCTGTCGGGCGAGGAGAAGGACGCTGCCGCGGCGATGTACAACTATCTCGTCACGCCGTCGGGGACGAAGATCGCCCACCGAGCCGGTGATCTCGCCGGCTATGCCGCGGTCGACGAAGCCGAAGCCGACCGCGTGCTCCGCCGATTGACGGACGAACGAATCGTCCGCGCGGGAGAGAACGGGACGGCTGGTCCGCGCTACGAGATATTTCACGACGTCCTGGCAGACGCAGTGCTGGCCTGGCGGACGCGGCACGAATCCGAGCGACGGCTCGCGGCGGAACGCCGGGAGGTCGCTCGCCGACACAGGAGGGCGATGCTGTTCACGGTGGCCGCTGCCGTTGCAGTGGCCGCCCTGACGGCGGTCACGATCTACGCGCTGAGCCAACGAAGCTATGCCCTCAAGCAAAGAGGCGACGCGCGAAACCAGGCGAGACACGCGCGGGCCCGCGAGCTTGCGGCACGCGCGAACGCGGAGCTTCCGACCCATCCCGAGCGAAGCCTCCGTCTTGCGGTGGAGGCAGCGGGAATCGAGCATTCGCGCGTGGTCGAGGACGCACTGCGCAGGACGCTCCGGGCAGTCAGGGCGAGGGCCGTGCTCGGAGGCGGTTCGCCAGTCGGAGACGTCGCCTTCAGTCCCGGCGGTCGGCTGCTCATGACTGTCGGTCGCGGGGGCGTGGCGCGGATATTCAACGTGGGCGACGGGCGGGTCGTCCGGTCAATCCCGCATGGCGCGCCTCTGGTCGCTGCCGCGTTCAGCCCTCGCGGGCGAGAGGTCGTCACCGCAGGTCGTGACGGCGTTGCCCGGATCTGGAGCGTTCGCGGGGGCCCGCCGATTCACATCTTCCGCCATGCGAGGGCACTCACCGCGGCCTCGTTTTCTCCCGGCGGGCGGTTTGTCCTCACGGCGAGCTTCGACCGCACTGTTGCGATCTGGAACGCACGGACCGGCCGTCGCATCCGGCGGCTGTTGCATCCGCATCCCGTCGATTCGGCGTCGTTCGGCCTGAACGGGACGTTGATCGTCACAACGGCGGGGGACGAGAAGGCTCGCGTTTGGGAGGTCGGGACCGGCCGGCTCGTCACCGAGCTCGCACAGGCTCGGCGGGTCACGGTTGCGCGAATCTCGCCTCTTGGCGACCTCGTGGCGACCGGAGGCGCAGACGGCACGGTTCGGCTCTGGAGGCGTGATGGGAGCCTGCTCTCCGAGCATCATGGGCACCGCGGTCGAATTCTCTCGCTCGAGTTCAGCCCGAGGGGCCGACGCTTTGTCACCGCGAGCACGGATCAGACGGCACGGGTCTGGGACGGTCGTAGCGGCGAGCTCGTCTCGACGCTGCCGGCACACGAGAACCGGATCGTGCACGCCGTTTTCAGCCCGGACGGCGACTCGGTCGTGACGACGAGCCTCGACAGAATCGCGCGGGTTTTCGACGCCGCCGACGGCACGCCGAGAATCACTCTCGTCGGCCATCGCGGCATCGTCAACGGCGTTGCCTTCAATCCCAGCGGCAGTCTCCTGGCAACCGCAAGCGCCGACGGCACTGCCCGTCTCTGGGATCCGCGTCCGCAGCCAACTCTCCGGCTGCTCGGCCGCCACGGCGACAGCGTCACCGCAGTCGACTTCAGTCCAGGTGGCCGTCTCATCGCCGGCGCAGGCAGGGACGGAAAGGTGCGCGTCTGGCGAACCCGCGGCGGAGCCGTGGAGGCGGTCACGCACGGAGGCGCCGCCAACGGTGTCGTGTTCACCCGCGACGGGCGTTCGATCTTGTCCTGGAGCGACGACGGCACAGCACGTCTGTGGCGCTCGGCGCATGGAACGCTGCTCGGCACGTTGACCGATGTTGGCCCTGTGCAGGCCGCGGCGCTGTCTCCGAACGCCCGCCTTGCCGTAACGGGGACCCCCTACGGCGACGCAGGTATCTGGGACGTAGCGCGGCACCAAATCCTTCGGAGGCTTCTGCACAGCGGGACGATCACGACGGTCGTGTTCAGCCCCGACGGCGGAAGGCTCGTAACGGGCAACTCAGACGGCTTCGGAGCGATCTGGAGAACGACCGACGGAACCCGTCTCCAAACGCTTCGCGGGCATGCGGGACCCATCGTCGCGGCCTCGTTCAGCCCGGACGGCAAGACTGTGCTGACAGCGAGCGCCGACAGCACAGCTCGTCTCTGGAGCGCGTCAACGGGTGTGAGCCCACACGCGCTCCTCGGACACCGCCGCCCGCTCACCTCTGCGTCATTCAGCCCGGACGGTCGCTACGTCGTCACGACGAGCCTCGATCACGACGCCCGCATCTGGACGACGAGCGGAACTCCGCTGGAGACGCTTCACCACAGCGCAGTCGTGAGCGACGCTGCGTTTAGCGCGGACAGCCGCTGGCTCGTGACCGCCGGCGGCGGCAGTGCCGGAATTTGGGATGTCCGCAGCGGGAGTCCTCTCTACTTCATCAAGGCTCCCGAGCGGGAGCTCACGACGGTCGCGTTCTCACCAAGGAGGTGGCGGCTGGCAACCGGGGGATCAGACGGGAGCGTCCGCACGTTCGACTGCCGGCTGTGCGGCGGTTTTCGCCAGTTGATCGCGCTGGCGCAGAACCGCCTCGCGCGCCTCCGCGTCAATCCGTAGCACTACCGGGGTACGAGCGGATTAGAGCTGTATTAGCGGCCGGCGCCAACCTAAGGGGACCCTCGAGTAAGGAGAAGCAAGATGAAACTCGCACGTGTATGCCGACGCGCGCTCGTCGCCGGGGCCGTAGGAGCACTACCCGCTCTGCCGGCGACTCAGACCGCCTTCGCAGGCCGGGGCAAGAACATCGTCGCCTCAAGGCATAAGGAGACGAAGGCGCGCACGGTCCGGTTTGCGTCCGGACGTTCGTGGAGGACATTCACGAGCGATCCTGGTCTGAGATTGACGGGCAATCCGACGTTCATTGGCCGGGCGCAGCGCGTTTGCATGAGCACGGCCGCGCCTCCGACCTGCGCCCCTGGAGCAACGGTTTACGCTTCTCCATTCAACGGTTGGACGGCCGACTTTTCCCGGATCCCCTCGGCCGCTTGGATCTGGGCGCCGGGAATCGACGGAACCTCGACCCCCGCGGATCTCGCGACGTTTTTCTTTTCGAAGGCGTTTCGCCTTCATGGTGACCCGGCGAACGGCGCGCTTTACGTCTCGGCCGATGATTTTGCCGCCGTTCACGTGAACGGCTCCCTTGTGGGAACCATTGGCAGCATCACCGACCCATCAATCGCGAACACGCATCTCAATCTGACCGCCTTCGACATCACGGCGTTCTTGCGCGAAGGGCGGAACGTGATCACGATTGAGGCTCAGAATGGTCCAGCTTGGTTTTCTGGCCTGTGCGGAATTTGTAACTACGCGCTCAACCCGGCAGGCGTGGTTTTCGGAGGTTCGATCGGCGTTTCAAGGGACGAAGACGTCGAGGATGAGGCCATGCCTGTGGCTGGAAACCGTCATCGCACCATCATGGCCGGACGATGAACTTCACTCGTTTTCAGTGCTCTCAGCGGACTGGGGCATCTCATGGAATAGCTCTTGGTCGGCGATTGCTGCTCACTGGTTTGGGTGCAGCGCTATTCCTCGTGACCGGCGCTCAGGCTGGAGGGAACGCGACGCTACCGGCCGAAACAACCGGAAGGGTCGCGTATTCGCTTTCCACGGCGATCAGCCGTTCGTCACGCGTAGGCTGGATTGAGACCGCTGCCCTTGGAGCGAATGCGTCGCGGCCAATCACTGCGCATAGAGCTTCACAAAAGAAAATCGACGCCTCTCCCACGTGGTCACCTGACGGTCGGATGATCGCATTCGTCCGCCGGAGTCGATCGCGCCGTGCTCGCGGGATCTTCATAGTCCCCGCAGGCGGAGGACGAGCGCGAAAGATCGCCACCGTTGGAGCGAGGAACGCGGATGTGGTGTATCCCCTTCGCTGGTCACCTAGCGGTGACCGGCTCGTCTTTGACCGATATGGAGCTGTCGAATGCACTACAACAAAGGGCTTCGACCTACGCTTCGACATCTCACGTGCAGACGGTCGCGGTACGACCACGATCCATGCTTTGCCAAGACCGGCAACGCTTGCTCAGCTCGGCGATATCCGCTGGTCCCCATCGGGGAAGAAGCTCCTCTACATCGTCTACACGCTCGACAACTTCGGAGAGGATCCGACTGAGTGTCGATCCCACCGACCGACAGCAACTCTGTTCGTCGTGAACGCGGACGGTTCTGGCCGCACCGAGCTTGCCGATCGCGAGATCTACGCGGCGACTTGGTCACCCGACGGTACGCGGATAGCTTACGAGGACTGCTACGACGCGGACTTTGCCGGCTGCGACCTCTACGTCATCCGTTCTGATGGCAGCGGCACACACTTGCTGCAGTCTGGAGAGCTTGCAATCGACGCGGAGCTCGCGTGGTCGCCGCGGGGCGACGAGATTCTCACCACGGGCTACAAAGGCCTCTATGCAGTCGATGTCGTCAGCGGGACTGAGCGGACGATCGCAACGTGGCCAAAGAACGGCTGGTCTGCAAGTCTTCTCGGCTTCTCCGGCACAGGCGACCTCGTTGCCCTCATCTCTTCGTACCGTTACGGAAGCGAGATCTATCCGAATCGCGCCACGGTCCGCCTCGTGCCTCTTTACGGTCGAGCATCGCGATCGTTTTTCGTCCCTGCCAAAGGAGGCCATCGTCGACTGGGCGAGGTTTCTGTATGGCTGCCGTGACGTGGTGCAGCGATGGATTCGGCAACTTTCCGGGCCTAGCGATCGAGGGGCCGGGGATCGCGCCGGCTTAACCGTCAAGGAGATCTCGGAAGGCCCATTCAAAGGCACGTGGTACATCGAGAAATACGCGGCCGAGGTCAAGCGCGCGCCGCTGATCAGCAAGGACCTCTATCCGAGCAGCGACCTCTACACCAAGAATTCCGGTACCAGGCGCAGTGACTTCGTGGCGCTGGGCAGCTCGGTCGGCGACCACGAGAACCTGCACGGAGCGCTCATGAGCGAGAGCCTGAAGACGAGCGATCCGGCGAAGAAGATCGAGAAGATGGTGGGGTCCGACGGCGACCCGCTCGGGACCGAGGTGAACGTCGAGCTCATGAATCTTGAATCCGCGTTCGAGGCGGCGACCGCGGAGGCAAACGTGAAGGCGCGGATGCGGCTCACTGGAGCCGGTCCGCAACCGTCTACATCCGCGACGGGAGTGGGCGGCTTCATGCTGCGCACGTTCCCCTCGCCGCCGAGATCGGCGACTGAGCGCGGCAGCTGTCATCGCTTGGAACGCGGGCCGCCGGTGTACTGCTCTGGACACTCCCGCAGGCAGCGATCATAGAAGCGGAATCAAGGATGGGCCTGCCGACCGACCAGGACGGTCGCATTTGCGGGTGTTTTCCTGCGTAACAGGCAGGGCCGGGCCTGCGTCGATGTTGGCCTTCAAAGAGAGAGTGCGTTGTCAAGCTCGGCACCAACGAGCGAGTCTGAGAGTAGAGAATCTGTTCCATCCCCGAACGTGCTGGAACAAGTGCAATGAACTGAGAAAGCAAAGGCCCGCAAGTGAACCCGCGCGAATGGACGGGGTCGAGGCTTCCAGACCCCGGCCGGGGCAATGGTCAAAGTTGTTGTGCTCATGCTGTTTTGCAGCTCCTTTCGTTGCGTGGTGTACTATTGAGTACGCAATAACTCTACCAATTATTCCTTGATGTCGCAAATGTTGACAGAGCAAGCGATCGACCCGGCCGTCAGAGCGTGGACGAGGCTGCTGCGCGCCTACGCCACGGCCCGTTCAACATCGTCGGCGGGCAAAGGTCGACCGGGTGGGCCACGCTGGGCGGGCCCGGCGCCGCCAGGCGGTGCGGTCGTCACGCTTTCGAGCAACTCGTCCGCCGTCTTTGTTCCGGCGACGATGACGGTGCCCGCCGGCGCCTGGCGCGCTTCCTTCGCCGTCATGAGCAATCGTGTCAGGAAAACGACAGCGGCGAAGGTCACGGCGACCTACAACGGCGGCTCGGTCTCGGCCAGCCTGTCGGTCAGCCGCTGACCACCGCCTGCGCTGCGGAGGGGCGAAC
>JALYTD010000007.1 GCA_030854475.1 Actinomycetota bacterium | reverse complement strand
CGTCAAGCGTGGGCTGTAACCAGGCCGCAGGGATGCGACGGCCGGTACCTCGGCTCGACCAACTCCGCCAGCGGCGGGCCGCTGAGGCGCCGCTTGCCGGCGCCGAATGCCCGATCGGCCCGCCCGTCGCAGGCTCCGCCTGCAGCGGCGGGCCGGAGGGGAAGCTCCGAGGACGACCTCCCCCTCCGTCGTGTCGCGCTCCGGACCTTGGCGACGGACGGGGTCTGAATCCATCACCGGACGAGCGCGAACCCGCCGCGGAAAGTATTACCCAATGCAGCCGCCAAAGACTAGATCAGTTGTAAGTCACAAATACCCGACGCCCCTACAGCTCGGCGAGGCGAATCAGCTTCTGTACGCGACGGTGCACTGCGGCCTTGGACGCGGGCGGCCGACACTTCAAGCCGAGCTCCCGCAGCGATAGCGAGGGATGCGCGAGCCGGAGCTCGGCTACCTCCAGCAGAGCAGGCGAGAGCTCCACGAGACGCCGGTCGCGCGCGAGTCGCCGCACCGCTGCCAGCTGGTTGTGCGCGGCCCGGCCCGTGCGCACGAGGTTCGCGTGATCGGCGTTCGCGAGCCGATTGGCGCGCGACTTCGTTGCCGCGACGACGGCGCGCTCCTCGAGAGCGAGCGCCGCGTCATTCGCCCCGGCGGCTGCCAGGACTCCCGCGATCCGGTCGACGCCCTTGGCGTACGCCAGCGCGTGATCTCGCCGCTCGAGGACGCGCAGGTCGACCTCCTCCTGCCCACCCGCCTGCGCGATGACCTCGGCCCCCGCGCGAGTCGCCGTGCGGATCTCGAGATGCGACGACGGGGACGACGAGACGGACCCCGCGGCCAGCAGTGCCCCGCGCAGATAGGCGGCCCGGCAGCACGACCGGCCGACGACCCGCTTTGGCGGTCGTTCGAGCGGAGCAAGCTGCGCGTTGACGACTCCCGCGTCGCGCAGAACCTGAAGGGCTCGCGGAACGCCCGCGACGTGCAGCTGGTAGCGCGTCGCGCGGTCGAAGGACCGCCGCCGGTACGTCCGGATCTCGGAGTCGACGTCGAACGAGCGGAGCAGGCTGAAGGCGCGGCGTGCCACCGCAGAGCTGGCCAGGTCGAGGTGCAGCGACACCTCACCGGCCTGCATGTGCCACCGGCCCGCACAGTGAAAGAGCGCCGACAGCTCGGCGAGGCGGTCGCACTCGCGCGCGGGCGCAATGGCCGCCAGCTCGTTCCGGACGTCTTCAGAGAACGACATGCTCAAGCGCCAGCAGGCGTTGCTTGTACTCGCTGCCGAGCGAGCCGTAGGGGCCGATGCCGGTTGCGGAGACGACTCGGTGGCAGGGCACCACGATCGGGAATGGGTTGCCCGCGCAGACGCTGCCCGCGGCCCGCTGCGCGTTCGGGCGCCCGGCGAGAGCTGCGAGCTCGCCGTAGGTGACCACCTCGCCCCAGGGCACGCGACGCAGCGCATCGACCGCCGCGTGGCGGAACTCCGTCCAGCCGCCGGCCTCGAGCTCGACGTCCGCGAAGTCGACCCGCTTGCCGCCAAAGTACGACCGCAGCCGCTCGGCGAGCGGATGAGAGCCGTCCGCGGCGCCGACACACGGTCGCGGCAGCTCGTGCCAGGCCAGGCGGTCGTCTTCGAAGACGAGCTCACCCACGCCCCAGCCGTCGGCCTCGTAGCGCACGTACGTCGCCACACCACGAGGGTATCCCTACGAGCCTCCTAGAACCTAGAATCACCCAGGATGAGCCGATCCGGGATCTTCCAGCCCCCGAAGGCACAAAACGTGCCGGTGCTCGACTACGCGCCCGGCTCCCCCGAGCGTGGCGAGCTGAAGCAGCGCCTGCTCGAGATGCAGCGCGAGCAGATCGAGATCCCACTCGTGATCGCCGGCAAGGACGTCTCGACCGGCGAGACGTTCGAGGCTGTGATGCCGCACCGCAAGAAACATGTCCTGGCCGAGGTGCAGAAGGGCGGCGCAAAGGAGGTCCAGCAGGCGATCGAAGCCGCGCGCGAAGCCCGCCACGACTGGGCCCGCCTGCCGTGGGAGGAACGCGCCGCCGTATTCCTCCGCGCGAGCGAGCTGCTCGCCGGGCCCTGGCGCGCGACCCTCAATGCCGCCACGATGCTGAACCAGTCGAAGACGGCGCACCAGGCCGAGATCGACGCCGCGTGCGAGCTGACCGACTTCTGGCGCTACAACGTCGAGTACCTGACGCGGATCTACGGCGAGCAGCCGGTGTCGGCCCCGGGTACGTGGAACCGCATGGAGTACCGCCCGCTCGAGGGCTTCGTGTTCGCGGTCACACCTTTCAACTTCACGGCGATCGCCGGCAACCTGCCCACGACGCCGGCGCTGATGGGGAACACGGTCGTCTGGAAGCCGGCGTCTACGGCGGCCTACTCCGCCTACTTCGTCATGCGCCTACTCCAGGAAGCCGGCCTGCCGGACGGCGTGATCAACCTGGTCTACGGCTCCGGGGCCGAGATCGGTGACGCAGCTCTGGCCAGCGACGAACTGGCGGGCGTGCATTTCACGGGCTCGACCGCGGTCTTCAACTCGATGTGGAAGACGATCGGCTCGAACACCGGCAACTACCGCAACTACCCGCGCATCGTCGGTGAGACCGGCGGCAAGGATTTCATCGTCGCGCACCCCTCCGCCGACGTCGACGCTCTCGCGACGGCGATCGTCCGCGGCTCGTTCGAGTACCAGGGGCAGAAGTGCTCCGCGGCTTCGCGCGTCTATGCGCCCTCGAACCTCTGGCCGGAATTGCGTGAGCGTCTGGCGGAGGAAGTGGCCGAGATCAAGGTGGGCGACGTCTCCGACTTCGAGAACTTCATGGGCGCGGTGATCGACAAGAACTCGTTCAAGATCCAGCGCGAGGCGATCGAGGAGGCCAAGGCGAGCTCGAAGGCGAAAGTACTCGTCGGTGGGGGCGTCGACGACAACGAGGGTTACTTCGTCGAGCCGACCGTGATCGAGACGGAAGACCCGGAGTTTCGGACCATGCGGGAGGAGCTGTTCGGACCTGTCGTCACGACGTACGTGTATCCCGAGAAGCAGTGGGACCAGACTCTGGATCTCGTCGACCGCACGGCACCGTACGGGCTCACGGGCGCGGTCTTTTCGCGGGACCGGCAAGCGATCGAGCAGGCGCACGAAGCGCTCGAATATGCGGCGGGGAACTTCTATGTCAACGACAAGCCGACCGGTGCCGTCGTCGGGCAACAGCCTTTCGGCGGCGCGCGCGCCTCGGGCACGAACGACAAGGCCGGCTCGATGTGGAACCTGATCCGGTGGGTCAGTCCGCGGACGATCAAGGAGACGTTCGTTCCGCCGAAGGACTACCGCTATCCGTTCATGGCGCCCGACGGGGCGAGCCGTGACGGGTCCGGGCCGCCAGACCGCCCTTAGGCAAGGACCGACAACCATGAGCCGCGAGCAGCGGGAGGAGCGACGAAGGCGCGAGCGCGCGCGCATGCAGCGGCAGCGCCGGTTCGTGGTCGCCGGATGCCTCCTCGTCTTCGTCCTGCTCGTTGCAGCGGGCGCGAATCCGTCGGCAGCGCACCGACGTCTAGCCGTCGCTCCGTCGTTCGTCCCGCCCCAGTATCTCGACCCGCTGCTGCGGCCGGAGGCCCGGCGCGCGACCGCGGCCGAGCAGTACCGGCTCGCGGTGGAGCGCTTCCTCCAGCTCGGGTATCCCGTCTACTGCGGCGGAGGCACGAAGCGGCTGGTCGCGCTCACGTTGGACGACGGGCCCGGGCCCTGGTCGGGCAAGCTCGTCCGGATCCTCACGCGCAGGCACGCGCGCGCGACGTTCTTCCTCGTCGGCCGGCAGATTCTCGACTTCCCTCGAGCCCCCGCGCTCGAACGACAGGTCGGCGTGCTCGGGAACCACACCTGGAGCCATCCCTACTTCAGCGCGATGAAGCGCTCCGCGATCAAGGTCGAGGTACAGAACGGCGGCTGGGCTCTGAACCGGCTGGCAAGCGTCCCGGTCTCCCTGTTCCGCCCGCCCTACGGCGAGCACAGCCCGGCGGTCGACACGATCGTCCGGGACGCCGGATTGCTCCAGGTCATGTGGAGCGTCGACGCCCGCGACTACGTCGACCGTACGTGGCCCCAGGTGGGAGCGAACATCGTCTCGGCCATGCGTCCAGGCTCGATCGTCCTGATGCATGAGTTGCACTCGTACACGGTCGAGGCGCTCAGGCGACGCGTTCTGCCGGCCATGCGGAGGCGCCACCTCTGGCCGGTGACGGTGCCGGAGCTACTCGCGGAGGACCCCCCGTCGCTCGCTCAGCTTCGCACCGGCGTTCGCGGCTGCCGAAGGTAGGCCATCGCCGTCGCGGCGGCGAGCGCGGGGATCGCGAGCACCACTCGTTGACGAGGTCGGCCCAGGCGAGCGCGGCCAGGCCGCCCGCCAGCCCCACGGCGACCGTCTGAGTGACGAGCAGGAGGCGCCGGCGGTCGTACCGGTCGGCGGCGCTGCCGGCC
Organism: Actinomycetota bacterium; assembly: GCA_030854475.1. GTDB lineage: Bacteria > Actinomycetota > Thermoleophilia > Gaiellales > Gaiellaceae > JALYTD01. The sequence goes on along the minus strand of JALYTD010000007.1, from coordinate 17,103 downwards.
CACGGCGCGAGCACGAGGATCGGGATGAACTGCGAGAAGTTGAGGACGCCGAGCAGAAAGGTCGAGTGGGTCAACCGGAAGACGAGCAATGACGCAGCCAGGTTCTGGAACCACGTTCCGCCCGCCGAGAGCGCGTTGCCGACGAAATACAACGCGAGATTCCGGCGTCGCACCAACCGCCAGACCGCGCGAGGCCCGGCGACGGGACGTTCTGGGTTGACGGCCGCCGCTTCTGCCACGCGCGAGTCTTACCCTCGGTGCCCGAAGCGACGCGGATCTAGGCGATCGCACCTCTGCCGGCCGGCCGTGTCCACCAGAACCGTGTCCGAGCGCAACCGGTCCCGGTGCCAGGCAACGTTACGGAAGCGTCACGAATGTGTGACGGAAGTGCAACATCCCTGCAAGGCGCCACCGCCGTGCCGAAATGTCCGGTGCCAGGCAACCGGACACGGCGCACCCGGACGCGGCCGCAGCTGCCAGCGGCCGAGGGGCCTAGGCCCAACCGGGCCGAAGGAAACGACCTACGCTCGTCCCGCTTTGTGCAGCTGCGCGTAGATCGAGCGCGCCGTCTTCGCCGGGACGCCGGCCACGCCTTCGAGCTCTTCCTGCGAAGCCTCGAGCATGCGTTCCGCCGACCCGAAGTGGCGCAGCAGCGCGCGACGGCGCGCAGGGCCGACGCCCTCGAGATCGTCGAAGATCGACTCCTTCGCCTTCGCATCCCGACGCTGGCGGTGGAAGCCGACCGCAAAACGGTGCGCCTCGTCCCGCAGCCGCTGCAGGAGCTGGAGCCCAGGCGAACGGGGGTCGAGCACGGTCGGGTCCGGGCGGCCGGGCACGAACACCTCTTCGATGCGCTTCGCGAGCGCGATCACCGCCACGCGCGGCAGGTCGTACGCCTGCATCGCCGCCAGCGCCGCGGCGAGCTGGCCCTTGCCGCCGTCGATCACGACGAGGTTCGGCACGGTCGCAAACCCTTCGTCGTACTCCTCGGCCGCAACGTCGCCGGCGCGGGCGAACCGACGCGAGATCACCTGCGCCATCGCCGCGAAGTCGTCCTGGCCGTCCAGGTCCCGGATCCCGAACTTCCGGTAGTGCGCCTTCTTGGGCACTGCGTCCTCGAACACGACCATCGAGCCGACGACCGCCTCACCCTGGATGTTCGAAATGTCGTAGCACTCGATGCGGATCGGCAGGCTCTCGAGGTTGAGAGCCTCACGCAGCTCCTCCAGCGCCTCGACGCGACGCAGCTGCTTACGCTCCGCATGCTCGACGTCGGAATCGAGCGCGAGGCGGGCGTTCTGGTCGGCCAGTTCTTGGAGCCGCCGCTTCTCGCCCCGCTCCGCCGGCCGCACCTCGACCCGCGAGCCACGGCGTTCCGAGAGGAACTCCTCCAGCGCGTGCGTGTCTCCGACATCGCGGGGGACGATGATCTGCGGCGGCACGCTCGGCGACGAGCCGTAGTACTCGAGCATGAAGGCCTCGAGCACCGCCGCTGGGTCCTGGCCGGCGACGTTCTCGAGATGGAATGCGTAGCGGTCGATCAGCCGCCCGTCCCGCAAGGGGAAGAGCTGCACGGCTGCACGGTCGCCGTCAATCGCAAGCCCGATCACGTCCACGGTTCCGACGCGCCGCTGCTCGACCGCCTGGCGCTCGGCCAGCCGGTGGATCGCGTGCAGGCGGTTGCGGTAGCGCGCCGCTTCCTCGAAGCGCTCCGCGGCCGCCGCCTCGCTCATCTTGAGCTCCAACTCCTGCTCGATGGGCCGCGTGTTGCCCGAGAGGAACTCGATCACTCCGTCGATGATCTCGCGGTAGTCCTCCTTCGAGATGTAGTCCACACAGGGGGCGTGACAGCGCTCGATGTGGTAATCGAGGCACGGGATGCCGGAGTGCCGACCCGGCTGCGGCCCCTCGCACGGCCTGTACTGGAACGCCCGGTTCAGGACGTCGAGCGTCTCCCGCACCTTCTTCGCGTTCGCGTAAGGCCCGAAGTAGACGACGCCGCGACGGTGGCGCTCGCGCGTGAACATGACACGGGGGTAGTCGTCCTCGACTGTCACGGCGATGTACGGAAAGGACTTGTCGTCCCGAAGCCGCACGTTAAACGGCGGGCGGTGGCGCTTGACGAGGTTCTGCTCCAGGTGGAGCGCTTCTACGTCGCTGCCGGTGAGGATCACCTCGATGTCGGTCACACGCTCCGGAAGCTGCGCGATCGCGTGTCGCGTGTCGGCGCTCGCCTGGAAATAGCTCCGGACGCGCGGGCGAAGCTTCTTCGCCTTGCCCACGTACAGCACACGTCCCCGGGCATCTCGGAACAGGTAGACACCCGGCTTTGCGGGCAGCGCTTTCAGCTGTGATTCGAGGTCTTGCGCCACCCGGCAAGCGTAGCCCGCAGATACCCTCGGCCCCCATGCCGAAGGCCGCCCTCGCCCTCGCCGTGCTCACGGCTCTCTTCCCGATTTCGTGCAGTGGAAAGCGCAAGAGCGGTGAGGCTCCGGCGACGACCGGGACGACCCAAACCAGCCCGGGCGTCTCGACGACCGCACCGGAAACCGGGTCGACCACCGTGCCACCGCCGTCGTCCTCGACCGGAACGACTCCCGGCGGCGGCACGGGCCCCGGCACGACGGCGCCCGGCGAGCCTCCGCCCCCTCCTCCCCCTCCTCCTCCTCCCCCCTCCAAGCCGCCGCGCAAATTCCTGATCGGAACGGTCGACGACGCGTTCCAGCAGCCCTACGCGAACGTGGCGAGGAGACTGATCGGCGTCGCGCGAAGAGCCGGGTTCAACACGGTCGTCGTCACGACTCTCTGGCGTCGTGGCCAGACGAAGCCAGGCCGCGCACAGGTCACGGCATTGCGCTCCGTCGCTGCCGGCGCCCGCGCGCACCGCGTTCGCCCTGTCCTCGTGGTCTGGAACGGCTTCCAGAACAACACGCCGGCCACGGCGAGCGCTCGCGAGAAGTTCGCGCAGTACACCGCCGCGCTCGTCCGCAGGATCCCCCGCTTCCGAGCTGTGATCGTCGGCAACGAGCCGAACCTGAACACGTTCTGGATGCCGCAGTTCGGGCCGAAAGGGGGCAACGCCGCGGCAGTCGGCTACTTCGACCTGCTCACGCGGACGTACGACGCTGTGAAGAACGTCTCGCCCGGCATCCGCGTGATCGGCGGAGCGCTCGGCGCCCGCGGCAATGACCGGCCCGGGACCGGCCGGGACACGCACTCGCCGGGACGTTTCATCCGCGACCTGGGCACCGCGTATCGACGTAGCGGCCGGTCGAAGCCGATCATGGACGCGTTCGCATTGCACCCCTACCCCGGCCACTCGCGAATCTCCCCAGGCGTCAGGCACCCCAACCCGCGCACGATCACGATCGCCGACTACCCGCGGCTCGTCAGCGCCCTGGGCGACGCGTTCGACGGGACCAGCCAGCGGGGCAAGGACCTACCGATCATCTACGCCGAGTACGGCGTCGAGACGGTCGTGCCGCCGGGAAAGCGACGCCTCTACCACAACTTCAATGCCCCGGACGCGCCCGACGTGGTCTCACCGGCTGTGCAGGCCCGCTACTACCGGCTCGCGTTTCGAATCGCGTACTGCCAACCGACAGTCGAGGGCCTGTTCATCTTCCACACGTACGACGAACGAGACCTCGAGGGCTGGCAGTCAGGGCTCTACTATGCCGATCAGACACGCAAGCCGTCGCTCGGGTCCTTCCGGCTGACGGCTCGTGCCGTCAAGGACGGAACAATCGCGAACTGCCCCAAGGGCTAGCATTTCCGCATGGCCGGCCAGTACGTCGCGTATACGTTCTACAGGGTCGATCCGGCCTGGAGGCGCCTGCCGGTCGAAGAGCGCGCCGCCGGCAAGGACGCATTCGCCGAGGTGGTCGAGGACTGGGCCGGGCGTATGGAGACCCTGCGCGCGTACACGGTCACGGGCGTGCGCCCCGACAGCGACTTCTTCCTCTGGAAGATCACCGAGCGCTACGAGGATCTGGGCGAGCTCGGTACGGCGCTGAACGGGACGCCGATCGCCGGCTGGCTCGAGACGCCCTACTCCTACCTCGCGACGACCAAGGCCTCCGAGTACACGAACGCCCGCAAGGCGCGCAAGATCGTTCCGAAGGGCTCGCCCTACCTCGTCGTCTACCCGTTCGTGAAGGTCAGGCCCTGGTACGCGTTGCCGGAGGGGGACCGGCAGCGAGCGATGGAGGAGCACATGCGTATCGGCCGCGAGGAGTTCCCGACGATCCACAACCACACGACGTACTCGTTCGGGATCGACGACCAGGAGTTCATGACCGCGTTCGAGTGCGACGAACCGGCCGACTTCATGCACCTGATGCTGCGGCTCCGCGACACGGAGGCGAGCCGCTACACGGAGCGCGACACACCCATCTTCGTCGGGCAACACGTCGACATCCGGGCCGCCCTCGAGGCCCTGGACGGCGAGTCCGCCCGCGTGCGGGCTTAGCCGGCCGCTACGGGGAGGGGTCGCGGGGCGGCTCGAACTCGCTCAGGTCGCCCTCGACGACATCGGCGGCTTCGGCACCGGCATAGCGGCTGGAGTCCTCCCACTGCCGCACCTCCGACTCGCCCGGGTCTTCCTCGCCGAGCTCCGCGCGCTCGGCCGTCTGCTCGTCACGGTTCCCACCGATCGCCCTGATCCAGTTCCACAGGCCCATGGGGCGATCCTACTAGTACCCGTAGGCGTGCTCGTCCCGCCACACCCGCCACATGGCGAAGCCGGCGAGGACGAACACGGCGAGGAATGCCAGCACGTCGAGACCCGAGCTCGAATTCACGAAGAAGCGCGAGCCGACGTTGACGACCATCAGCAGGACCGAGCCGTAGAAGACGACGCGGGACCTCAACGACCACATGTTGATGTCGCCCCGCCGGTCGCGCCACATCATGTAGAGGAAGAACGCGATCGCGAGGAAGAACGCGATCCTGGCCAGCAGGAAGAGCGAGGTCACGGTGCGCTCCAACTGGAGCACGAACACGACGGCGACGATCGCCACCACGATCAGGAAAGCGCGTAGAGTCGAGTTCAGCTGAGGGCGTCGGCGCATGGAACCTCACAGGTAGGATCGCTGCGATGGTCGAGGAGGGCAAGCCCGCACCCGATTTCGAGCTGCCGAGCGACAACGGTGAGACGGTGAAGCTCTCGTCTTTGCGCGGGAGGCCCGTCGTTCTCTACTTCTATCCCAAGGACGACACACCGGGCTGCGCGAAGCAGGCCTGTGGCATTCGCGACTCTTACGAGGCGTTCCGGGAACGGGGCGCCGAGGTCTTCGGCATCAGCTCGGACACGCTGGCCTCACACGAGAAGTTCAAGTCGAAGTACCAGCTGCCGTTCACGCTGCTGGCTGACCCGGAGCGGCAGGTGGGCGAGGCGTACGGCGTGACGAAGGAAGACAGCAACTACTTCGAGCGGTCGACGTTCGTGATCGACGCGGACGGAAACGTCGCGAAGGTGATGCGCCGGGTCGACCCCGAGAAGCACGCCGGCCAAGTGCTGGACGCGCTGCCCGGGTAAACAGCGCTCCGAGCAACGTCCTCGCTTCACATTTGTCGTCGTAGCTGATAGTGGTACCGCGTGCGCATGCTCCCGGGCCGCTCCCGGATCCGGCGCCTCCGGCATTTGGACGAGGCAGAGGCCTATGCGCGCTGCCATGGGGACCGCGCTACCGACATCCGCATCGTCAAGGTGGAGCCGCGACGCCCGCGCAACCTACGCGTCCTGGCTTCGGGCGAGACGCTGCGTCAGGCCTTCGAGGAACGGCTCGACTCCCGTGAGTCTGCATCGGCGTGAGCTCGGCGCCGTTCTCATCGCGGTAGCAGCAGCGTTTCTGCTTGCACCGGCGGCTGGTGGGGCAAGGTACGTGCGCGGGATCGACGTCTCGCACTACAACGGCTCGATCGACTGGCAGCCGGCCGCCGCCTCCGGCATCGAGTTCGCGTTCATGCAGGCGACGAAGGGCAACGACGGCGTCGATCTTCGCTACCCGACGTTCCGGGACGATGCAGCCGCAGCGGCCGTCTGGATCGGCGCGTACCACTTCGCTCGCCCTGGCGGGAAGACGGCATCGGCCGTCCGGCGGGACGCCCTGTCGGAAGCCCGTCACTTCGTGGCGTACGCGCAACCGGCGGCGGATGACCTCGTGCCTGCGCTCGACCTCGAGCGCACGGGGCGCCTGTCGCCAGCTCTGCTCGTCCTCTGGACGCGCACGTGGCTGCGCGAGGCAGAACGTCTGGGGGGCGCGCGGCCGATGATCTACTCGTCCGTGGCTTTCTGGCGCGACAGCCTCGGGAACACGACCGAGTTCGCGTCGGGCGGCTACCACCTCTGGCTCGCTCGGTGGACAACTCGCAGAAGCCCCGAGATCCCCGCCGGCGCCTGGGCAGGATTCCGTTGGACGTTCTGGCAGTGGGCGAGTTGCGGTCGAGTGCCGGGCCTGCGGGGCTGCGTCGACCTCGACCGTTTCCGCGCCTCCGACCTCACCCCCTACCTGGTCGGCTCGGCGCCGCAGAACGTCGTCGAGCCCGAGGTGACCGGTGCCGCAGCCGTGGGTCAGACCGTGACCGCGAGCGAGGGCGGCTGGGAGGGCGCCGAGCCGCTCCGGCTCAGCTACACCTGGCAGCGCTGCAACCCGGAGGGCGCGGCTTGCACGACGATCGCCGGAGAGACCGGCGCCACTTACGTCCTGACCGGCCTCGACGCGGGCCGCACGGTGATCGCGACCGTCACCGCAACCAATCGCGCGGGCTCAGCCACCTCCGCCTCACCGCCCACGCCGGTCGTCGCATAATCGTTCCCTGGGACCGAGCGCCTGGGCCAAATGAGCCGGTCGGCCCATTGCGCGCCCCCGAAAACGCTGGAAAGCTGAGCAGGTGACCCCCGGACAACTCCTATTCGCGATCACTTGCATGATCGTGCTCGAGCTCAACCACTTGAAATGGATCTGGTGGAGCTACTGGAACTGCTCGCGCTGCGAGGTCACGAACAAAGACTGCTTCTGCGGCCGCAGCCGCAAGTTCATGTTGTTTTTGTAAGACGCGTTTCGGCGCGTTTCGGCGCCAGCGAAGGCGGGGACAAAAGGGGCAAATACAAGGGGGTTCACAGTGCTTCTACTCGTTCTGCTCGCACTACTCGCAATCGTCGCCTTCGGCGTCGGCTTCACGATCAAGTGGATGTTCGTCGTGGCGGCCGTGCTCGCCCTCTGCTGGCTGATCGCGTTCTTCAGCGGCGGCCTAAGCGCCCGCCGCTAACCAAGCAAGCACCACCAATGCACACACGGGCGGCGACCAAAAGTCGCCGCCCGTTCTTTTCCCCCGGCCCGACCCGCTATCGGGCTACCACCTCTGTACATAGACATGTACAAGAAAAACTGCGGATCTAAGGCGTCGCTCGCGACGCCGACCATGGAGGCCGTGCCGGCTCAGCCTGCATGGCCGGGCTAAATAACGTCAAGACAGAGGAGAGAAAAAATACTTAGTCAAACGATGCGGATCTAAGGCGTCGCTTGCGACGCCGACCATGGAGGCCGTGCCGGCTCAGCCGGCGCGGCCGGGCTAAATCGCGCTGAAGGTCCAGTTAGGGAAAAAAGCTAGTCAGACAGTGCGGATGAGAGGACTTGAACCTCCACGGGCTTGCGCCCACACGGACCTGAACCGTGCGCGTCTACCAATTCCGCCACATCCGCGGGGACGATCAGTGTAGCGACGGCTCTTTGCGTTCTTCGGTGCGCTGCGTCGGTGGGTTGCGCGGCGCCGAGCCGGGGGCCGGACGCGCGATCGGCGGCTGCTCGCCGGTGAGAATCGACCACGTCTTCGCGGCCAGCTTGCGCGCCGCCAGGGTTCCACCGGCGGACAAGACGCCGACGAGCACCGTCCACATCCGCTGCTTGCGGGCTTCCTTTTTCGGGTCGCGCACGATCGCGTCCCACAGTTGCTCGAGGTCGTGCTTCAGCTCGTCGAGCTGCTCGGCGACCAGATCCTTGCGCTTCGGCATTGCTCCGTTCCTCCCTCCTGCTCACATCGCCCAAACGTTTCGTGCGTACGATTCTGCCGGTGAAAAGGGGTCTGCTCGCTGCGGTCTTCGTCTGCTGCGCCGTTGTTTCTACCTCCTCCGCGACCGGTTCGCTGCGCGGAGGCGCGGCACGGGTGGAGGTGGTGCTCTCGGTTGCAGGCTCGCCGCTGGCGCTCGAGCCTAGGACCCAACGGCGCCTGAACCTCCGCGCCTCGAAGACACAAGCCGCCAGCGAACGGATCGAGGCAGTCCAGAGCGCGGTCGAGGCGCGGATCGTGCGCGCCATTCCGAGCGCCCAGGTGCGCTGGCGCTATCGGATCGTTGCGAACGCGCTCGCGGTCGTCGTGCCGAAAGGCGACGTCACCCGCCTGGTTTCCGTGCCCGGCGTTCGGCACGTCTATCCGAACGTCTGGTACCGCCCGCAGCTCGACCAGAGCGTGCCCCTGATCGGTGCGCCCGCCCTCTGGGGCCCGGGTCTCGCGACGGCGGGCACGGGGATGAAGATCGGGATCATCGACGACGGCGTCGACCAGTCGCACCCCTTCTTCAGCCCCGCCGGCTTCACCATGCCGGCGGGCTTCCCGAAGGGGCAGACCGCGTACACGACCGCGAAGGTGATCGTCGCCCGCGCGTTCGCGCCGCCCTCGACGACCTGGAAGTACGCCAAGCGCCCGTTCGACCCCGAGAACTCCGATCACGCGACTCACGTTGCGGGAATCGCCGCCGGCGACCACGACACCACGGCGGGGTTCGGCGGCGTGAAGCTCTCAGGAGTCGCTCCGCGCGCCTATATCGGTAACTACAAGGTCCTGACGGTGCCGACACCCGGAGTAGGGCTCAACGGCAACGCGGCCGAGATCGCCGCCGGCATCGAAGCCGCGGTCAGGGATGGCATGGACGTGATTAACCTCTCGCTGGGCGAGCCCGAGATCGAGCCCTCGCGCGACCTCGTCGTGCAGGCGATCAACGGCGCGGCCCGGGCCGGCGTCGTGCCAGTGGTGGCCGCCGGCAACGACTTCACCGAGTTCGGCTTCGGCAGCGTCTCGTCCCCCGGCAGTGCGGCGGGTGCGATCACCGTCGCAGCCGCGACGAAAGCACGCGACATTGCCGATTTCTCCTCCGGTGGCCCGACGCCGATCTCGCTGGAGCTCAAGCCGGAGGTCACTGCCCCGGGGGCCGGAATCTACTCGTCGGTCCCGGAGCGCCTCGGAACGTGGGAGATGTTCAGCGGCACGAGTATGGCCGCCCCCCACGTCGCAGGCGGCGCTGCCCTGCTGCGCGAGCGGCACCCGACCTGGACCGTCGAGCAACTCAAGTCGGCGCTCGTGCTCACTGGCAAACGCGTCGACGGCTTCAACGGGAACGAGGCGCTCGTGACACGCGAGGGCGGCGGGATGATCGATTTGCCCGCCGCCAACAAACCACTGTTCTTCTCCCGCCCGGCGACGATCTCGTACCGGATCCTTCCGACCGCCACACATGTCTCAGGATCCGTGAAGCTCGAGGACGCCGGCGGAGGCGCGGGAGTGTGGAATGCGACGCTTGCACCACAGACGCGAAACACCGGCGTGACGATCGACATCGGCGTGGCGGCCGTCGCCATCCCGGGTCAGCTGAAGTTCGATGTCTCGACGGCCGGTAACGCGCCGGACCAGAACGTCGCAGGCTTCGTGGTGCTCAGGCGTGGCAGCTTGGTCCGCAGGATCCCCTACTGGTTCCGGGTCAGCAAGCCAAAACTCGCCGGCGAGCCGCATCTACGGCTGCGACGGGGAGGGGAGCACAGCGGGAACACGGCTCGCGGGGTCGCGCGAGTGAGCTGGTACCGCTACCCCGAAGCTGCCCCCGGCGTTGCGACCTCGCTGAATGGACCGGAGCGGGTCTTCCGGTTCCAGCTGCGGAGGCCGGTCGCGAATTTCGGCGTCGTCGTGGTCAGCCGCGCCCGCGGAGTCGGGGTCGAGCCACGAGTCGTGCTCGGGGGAGACGAGAACCGCCTGACCGGTTATGCCGGGCTTCCCATCGATCTCAACCCCTACCGTGAGGATTTCGGCCGGCCAATTCCGGTCGCCGGCGCTCTCCGCCCCAAGGCGGGCGCCTACGACATCGTCTTCGACGAGACGTCGCGCCGTCAGGCCGGCCGGTTCAGATTCCGTTTCTGGGTCAACGACGTTCGTCCACCGGCAATCCGGGTCCTGTCCCGGGTCGTTGGACGGAGCCGCGTCCTCAGAATCCGCGTCGTCGATAGCGGCTCCGGAGTCGACGCGAGCACGCTCACTGTCGAGGTCGCAGGGCAGGCGGTCGATTTCGGCTACCGCCGCGGCGTCGTCACGGTCGATGTCGGCTGGCTCTCACGGGGCCGCCACCCGTTGGTTGTGCGCGCCGCCGACTGGCAGGAGTCCAAGAACATGGAAAACGTGCCGCCGATCCTTCCGAACACGCGCACGGTGCGGACGAGCTTCCGCGTCCGCTAACGGTTCGGGCGGTCTCGCTCTTCGATCGTCGGGAGCTGCGACAGGTCGCGCTGAACGCTGGCCGCGAACTCGTCGGTCTCGGAATTGTCGAGCGGTCCGTCCAGGACCGTGAGCTTGGACTTGCGGCGGGCGCGCTCTCGCTGGCGGCGCGCGTCGATGCCGAAGGTCTTCGAGAGCCTCGGCCACTCCGCGCCGATCACGGCCAACACCGCGCACGCGAGTAGCGCGATGGAGAGCAACGTCACGAGCCCAGTGTACCTGCGAGGGAGAGCGGATTTCGGCGCGCCCAGTGGTACATTCGCCGTTGGTGCGCATCCTGTTCGCAACGGTCGCCGTCTCCGTGGCGACCCTGGCGTGGAGCGGAAACGCCTGGGCGCTCGAGCAGACGCTCATGTTCCAGACCGGCGCGATCAAGCTGGGCTCGTACGGTGTCGAGCGAGGCACTCGCATCGTTCCCTCGCCGCGTGTGGACGGCTACGTCACTGCGATGAGGGCCGAGGTGGTGGACAGCCAGGGCAACGTTCAGCCGCCGACCCAGGTCATGCTCCACCACGTCGTCTTCGCCCAGGTCGGCGTGCACGACTACACGTGCAAGAACTTCGTTGCGCTCGACGGCCGCGTGCTGCCTGCCCTGGCCGAGCGCTTCTACGCCGAGGGTGAGGAGCGCGCGCAGCTCGCGTTGCCCGCCGGCTACGGCTACCCGGTCCGGGAGAGCAATCCCTGGAGCCTGACTTACATGCTGATGAACCACAGCAAGCAGCCCTGGACCGCCTACGTCCGTTATCACGTGCAGTACGTGATCGGCGAACCTCGAACCGCCGTGCGGCCGGTCTGGCTCGACATTCGCAACTGCCTCACCGACCCGGTCTGGAGCGTGCCGGGCACGGGTCGCCGAGGTTCCGAGCACTCGCGCCAGACAGAGTTCCGGCTACCCGAGAGCGGGCGCATCGTCGCTGCGCTGGGCCATCTGCACGGCGGCGGAGTTCGGCTCGAGTTGGCCGACCGAACCTGCGGGCGCAACCTGTTCACGTTCCAGCCCACCTGGGGCGGTCCGAGGCCGCAGCCGTTGATGCACGAGCCGGGCCCGTTCCGGATGTCGCGGTTCACGACCGTTCAGGGGCTCCCGGTCGCGGCGGGCCATGTTGTGAGGTTGAAGGCCGTGTACACCAACGACCTGCCGCACACGCGCGTGATGGGGATCTCGCAGGTCTACCTCGCTCCAGGAGAGGTGTCCGGCTGCCCTGCTTTGCCCGACGACCTTTCAGTCGATCTCGGCAAGCCTGGGGCCCCGCCGCGAGTCGTCCTCCCGCTGCTGCGGAAGCCCGGCGGCCCGCTGGTGCGCGCGCGCAGTGCGAAGGTGGGCGACTTCGCGTACGCCGCCGAGCGCGTGCTCGTCCCCCGCGGCAGCCTCTTCCGGTGGCTCTTCCGGGGCGCGTACCAGCACGACGTCACGCTGGCGAGCGGCCCCGTCGGGTTCTCGTCGCCCTCCGTGTCGAGCGGCACGTTCAGGCATCGGTTCAACCGCCGTGGGGTCTACCGGCTCTACTGCTCCCTCCACCCCACGCGGATGACCCAGTTGATCGTCGTCCGTTAAATCCGAACGGCTTTGCGGCCGATAGCTGGGAGATGATCCAGTCCTCTCCCGCCTACCTCGTTCCGTATCTCCTGCTGTTCGTCGCCTTCATGCGAGCGCTGCTCGTTCGGGCCGAGGTTCTGCCGCCGACCTGCGCCCGGTGCGGGCTCAAGTACGAGCGGAAGCACCTCGGCGAGAACGTCTGCCGCTGCCACTAGCGCCGCACAAGAGAAGCGAGTGCTTGGCTACCGCCGGGTTGCATGCTCGAGCGCCTCGGCGCCGAGTACTTCGCGCATGCGTGCCAGGCCGCTGAACATCCGGCTCTTGATCGTCCCCAGCGGCTGACCGAGGCGCTCGGCGAGCTCGGACTGGGTATAGCCCCCGAAGTACGCGAGCTCCAGGGCCTCGCGTTGCTCTCCGGGAAGCTGTCTCAGCGCATCCCGGACCACTCGACGGCGGACGACGTCCTCCGCCAGATCCAGCCCTTCGTCGGCGGGCACGTCCGGATCGAGCTCGAGGGAGTCGGCGCGGCGCCGCTCCTCTCGCCGCACGAGATCTACGGCGCGCCGGTGGACGAGCGTCAGGACCCACGTGCTCGGCTTCGAGCGCTCCGCGAGGAAGCCGGCAGCTGCACGCCAGACCGATAGAAACGCTTCCTGTACGACGTCCTGAGCGAGCGCCTCGTCGCGGACGATCCGATACGCGACCCCGTACGCGACGCGGCCGAGCCTGCGATAGAGCTCTGCAAGCGCCTGTTCGTTGCCTTGCCCGATCAGCGCCAGCAGAGCCTCGTCCGAACTCTCCGAGACTTTCGTCGAATCGCCGCGGCGATAGCCGAGCAGCGAGACGATCTTCCCCTCCCCCCGTGCCACCGGTCAGGCCGGTCCGACTCGCGCGCGCATGAGCATCGGTCCAGTCGGCTGGTCGACGCCGTCTGCGCGTTCGAGTGTGACCCCGAAGATGGTGTTCGCAGGCACGGGACGCGTCAGAACCGCGAACTTCCGGCCGGCGCCGCCGCGGAAAACGCCCGCCGACTCGGCTCGTTTGCCGTTGACGATCCAGGCCTGGTACGTCTGGCGGTGGGGAGCCGGGCTTAGACCGTCCACGACGAGCACGGCGTTCCGCGTCGGTGACACGACGAGCCATCCGTTCGCGCCGGAGAGCGGCAACCGCTGGGCCTCCCTGTCGGACAGGATCGAGACGATCCGCCCGTCGCGCTTCCGGGCCGAGCGCTCGTCATTCAGCGACCGCGAGAGGGACGTCGCCCAGATCGCGAGCACGACCGTGGCCGCGACGGCCGCTGCGGCTAGCCCAGCCGCCGGCAACGCCCAGCGCTTCCGGAGCGAGGCGACGTTCGGCCTTTCCGCGCGGGCAGCATCGACGATCCTCGCGCCGAGCCCCGCGGGCGGCGGCGGGGATTCGGCCGCGTAGGCCAGTGCAGCGGCCGTCTCCCGGAAAGAGGCGACTTCGTCGCGGCACTGTGGGCACATGCCGAGGTGCTCCTCGAAGGCGCGGGCCGACTCCTCCTCCAGCGCGTCGAGCGCATACGGAGCGGCGAGATCGTGAGGGCCGTTTTGCTCCATCAGTTCACAGCGAGATACCAGACTGCCAGTGCCCGAGTGATTCGCGCGCAGACTGAGTTCGGTTCAGTTCAAACGGAGATCGAACCGAATTCCGCCCCGAGTCGAATCAGGCTTATCCGGCGACACCAATCCCATCGTCCAGCCGCCGGGAAAAAGGGGGAACCAAGACCATGTCCTATCTTCCGATGCTGGAAGAGCTCGACCAGGATGGCGCAATCCAGGAGGCCGCCGAGCACGTCGACGGCGACACCCGGGCCGCCTTCCTGCGCAAGGCCGGAGTCGGTACCGGCGCTCTGCTGGGGGGCGGCGCGGTCCTCGGCGCGTTCCCGGCGATCGCAGGAGCTGGAGTGGCGAAGAGCGACATCGCGATCCTCAACTTCGCGCTGACGCTCGAGTACCTCGAGGCCGCCTTCTACGTCGAGGCTGTTGCCAAGGGGCGCTTCGGCGGCGAGATCGGCCGCTTCGCGGAGGTCGTCCGAAACCACGAGAACGCACACGTCGCGTTCCTCAAGGGTGCGCTGGGCCGCAAGGCGGTCAAGAAGCCGAAGTTCGACTTCAAGGGCACCACGACCAACCAGTCGAAGTTCGTCGCGACCGCGAAGGCCCTGGAGGACACCGGCGTGTCGGCGTACCTGGGCCAGGTCGGGAACATCAAGTCGAAGAAGATCCTGGCCGCCGCCGGCTCGATCCTGCCGATCGAGGCCCGGCACGCCGCGTGGATCCGCGACATCATCGGTAACGGGAAGGACCCGCGCCCTGCACCGCGAGCGTTCGAGGGCGCCCGCACCAAGCGGCAGATACTCGCGGTCGTGAGATCGACGGGCTTCATCGTCGGCTGATTGCTGTTTCACCGGGGCGGCCGGAGGGCCGCCCCGCACCTCTACTCCAAAGGAGTGTCGCCAATGCCTGGTTTCGTTGGTCTTCCCGAGCTCATGTTGCTAGGGCTCGTCGTCCTGCTGTTCTTCGGTCCGAAGCGGCTGCCCGAGATGGGACGCTCGCTCGGACGCGGCTTGCGCGAGTTCAAGAGTTCCGTCACGAACGACAAGGAGCAGGAGCTCGATCTCGAGCTCGCTCAGTCCCACGAGCCCGAGCCGGTCGATCTCGGCCACCTCGAGCGCGAGCACACCGAGAAGGAGCGGGCCGCGTAGATGAGTTTGCCGAGGCGCCTAGCGCACGGTGACTCAGCGGAGCTCGTCCACCATCTCGGCGAGCTCCGGGGGCGCCTGGTGATCGCACTGGTCGCCCTGACGGGTGGCATCGCGATCGCCTACGGGTACCACCACGAGCTGATCCAGTGGCTGAACCAACCGCTCCCGCCCAGCCGCCGGCGTCCGGTCACGCTCGGCGTCGCTGAGCCGTTCATGATCTCTCTCAAGGTCAGCCTCTACGCCGGGTTCGCCCTAGCCCTGCCCGTGATTCTCTGGCAGGTCTGGAGCTTCCTCGCGCCGGCGCTCGAGCGCGGGATAGAACGGACGATCGGCGTCTTCGTCGCCTTTGGAAGCGCGCTCTTCGTCGCCGGCATCGCGTTCTCGTACAAGATCGCCCTCCCGGCAGCGATCCGCTTCCTGACGAACTACGACTCGCACGTGTACGACATCCAGGTCCGGGCCAGCAGCTACTACTCCTTCGCGCTCATGTCACTGCTCGCGGTCGGGCTCGTCTTCGAGCTCCCGATCTTCGTTCTCGCCCTGGTCCGGCTCCGCGTCTTCTCGGCGGCCAAGCTCCGCCGAAGCCGTCGTGTCGGCTATATCGCCGTGGCCGCGCTCGCGGTGGCCCTTCCTGGAGTCGATCCAGTCACGACGGCCTTCGAGATGGTGCCGCTGATGGCGCTGTTCGAGGTGTCGATCTGGCTGTCGGTGCTCTTCGAGCGACGCTGGCGGACTGCCCAGCTCGTTCCTGCACCTTAAGCTCGAGCTCCGCGAGACGAGACCGGTAGGCGGCGTTCACGCGTCTGCGGTCACCGGTGGCGAGCAGGTCGAGTGCGCAGCCGTGGTGGAGGGCGAGGAGCTCGGTAGCGATGCTCCTCGCCTGGGCGGTCTTCACCCCCTCCCGTTTGAGCAGCGGGATGAGCAGCTCGAGCCAACGGTCCACGACCGTAGCCAGGAAGGCTGCGTATCGCTGCGGCTCTCGTAGCGCGGCCGCGTAGACCTCGAAGAACAGGCTGAGGTAAGGACGAGAGCTCGTATCCATTGTCCTTCGCCACAGTCGGCGGATGCGATCGAAGAGCTGTTCGTCGGAGGCGTGGAACTCTTGCACCGCGGCCATCAGCGCCGTCGAGGCGTGCAGCGCCTCTGCGAGCAGCTTCTCCTTCGAGCCGAAGTGGTAGAGGAGGGTGCGCGGCGACACGCCGAGCGAAGCTCCGAGCGGTCGCAGCGACAGCCCGGCCAGTCCGTTTTGCTCAAGATAGGCGGCCGTGTCTCCGAGGAGCTGCTCCCGTCGCTGAGGATCTGGCCTGCGCCCCATCTTTCCTATTCTCCGTTTTTGTGTAACGTCCGTTTCACGAATTCTAGTGCCCCGATCAGTCACTCTGGCCTGCGCGTACGCGCTGGGGGGCTGGGCGTTCTTCACCGGCCTTCTCATCGCCCTGGGAAACGTCCTTCTACCGGCGATCTCGCGGCCTGTGACTCCGCTGGTCATGGTGGGCCTGGCGGCGCTGACCGCGGGAGCCGTGGCCGGCCTCAGCCTCGACTATTTCCGACGGGCGAAGCGTGACGACGTCTTCGCGGCACTGACCCTCGGCACCTGCCTGGCGTCGATCGGCCTGGCGCTGGACGCGGTGCTCCTGCTGGCCACGCGGTTCCGCTATCCGAACGTGGAGGCAGAGCGGAGGCCGACCCTCGCCGTGACGCTGCT
This sequence comes from Actinomycetota bacterium, assembly GCA_030854475.1. Lineage (GTDB taxonomy): Bacteria > Actinomycetota > Thermoleophilia > Gaiellales > Gaiellaceae > JALYTD01. The sequence goes on along the minus strand of JALYTD010000007.1, from coordinate 594 downwards.
CCTCGGCTATGCGGTTGCAGCAGTCGTGCCAACCGCAGTCGTCCTTGCGCGAAAGAAGCTCCCCGGGTTGGACTCGAACCAACAACCCTCCGGTTAACAGTTGCATCGACGGGGGTCATGAGGGACCGAAACCGCGCAGTTAGGCGGGTTCGCCGTACACTGGCGCGGTGCGCAACGCTGTTCTCGGCGTCGGCATCGTCATGGCCGGATGGCGCGCTTACCGGCTCCACGCTGCGGGGGCGATCACGGTCGATCTCGGCATCGGCCGGCGAGTGCAACCGCTGGGGCCGCTTGCCTGGCGGATCGCCGCACCACGCGAAATTGTCTTCGACGTGATCGCTGCGCCGTACCTGGAACGCACACCGCGAGCCCTCGAGGACAAACTGCAGGTCTGGGAACGAAGCGCGGACATGGTGCTGGCGGCTCACTTCACGCCGGTCAAGTGCGGAGTTACCACAACGGTGGAGACGGTTCGCTTCCAACGGCCCGAGCGGATCGACTTTCGCCTCGTGCGCGGACCGGTGCCGCACGTGGTCGAGTCGTTCCTGCTCGCGGCCGTCGAGGACAGCACCGACCTGACCTGGGAGGGCGAAC